>DRQI01000518.1 GCA_011330545.1 Flavobacteriia bacterium | reverse complement strand
TTTGGTATTACTCCACTGGGCGTCCGCAGGGAAGCCTTAATATCAGGAGGTGGCTCTGATGTAAGAAGCGGTTTTACAACTTCTTGGGATGTAGCATGGAAAGGCGAATCTAAAATCTACGACGGGTATTACTTGGCAGAAATGGCAATTCCGTTGACCTCCTTTAAATTCAAAGAAGGCGAAACCAAATGGCGGTTTAATAGCTATCGGTTTGACATGCAGTCTAATGAACGCTCTACTTGGATACAGATTCCCCAAAATCAATTCATATTCAATTTGGCATTTATGGGAGATATGATTTTTGAAAAACCCTTAGGCAAATCAAGAACGCCTTTGGCAATCATTCCCTATACAAATATATTGAGCCAAAAAGATTTTACGGAAAATAAGAGTACCAATAAGATAAAATTCGGCGGTGATGCCAAAATTGCTATCGGTAACGGAATGAATTTAGATTTAACCCTAAATCCCGATTTTTCAAATGTAGAAGTAGACAATATTGTTACCAACCTTACACGTTTTGAAATTTCATTACCCGAAAGGCGGCAGTTTTTTATCGACAACAATGACCTGTTTGGCGGTTTTGGAAATAACCGGACAGCCAATCCGTTTTTTTCACGACGTATAGGTATCGCAAGGGATTTAAACGGCAATAGCATTCAAAATGAGATTATAGGAGGCTTGCGGTTAAGTGGAAAATTAGGCGGCGATTGGCGATTGGGGTTTTTGAGCTTACAAACCGAAGAAGATATTGAAAACGAAATACCCAGTAATAACAATACCGTTATTGCCATCCAAAAAAAGGTGTTTAACAGGTCTAATATTAGTTTTTTATTTATCAATAGGGAAACCTTTAAAAAATATGATTTTTTGGCTCCGGAAGACCGTTATAATAGAGTGGTGGGACTCGATTATAATTTGGCTTCCGCAGATAATAAATGGGTAGGAAAATTTTATGCACATAAATCTTTTGCCTACAATTCTGGGAATGATGATACCTCCTCAGGAATTAATTTAGAATATAATTCTAGAAATTATGGCGCCGGCCTGCGAGGCGATTATATCGGAGAAGATTTTAGGTCAGATTTAGGATTTATCAGAAGAAGAGACATTGTATCACTGAACCCATTTGTAGAAAAAAATATTTGGCCGAGTAGCGGAAAGATAAATAAACACACCATACGATTCGCCTCAAATATTATTTGGAGGCCATCACTAGACTTTTTAAATTCAGATTATACACTCTTTGCCGGATGGGAATCAGAATTTAAAAACTTAATCCGTTTATCGGCCAACATCGTTAAAAGAAATACGTATTTAACCAGTGATTTTGACCCTACCCGCACAGAAGGAGCCATACCATTACCGGCGGGTATTGGTTATCAGTATACCGCGTTCGGGCTCAACTTTCAATCAGATAGAAGAAAAAAGGTTTCATTTAATATACGGTCGTCAGCCGGAGAATTTTTTAACGGCCAACGATATGCAATCGCCGGAAGGGTCAATGTAAGGCTCCAGCCAAAATTTCTGGCATCCGTAGACATAAATTATGATAGAATTAATTTGCCAAAACCCTATGCCAGTACAGATATATGGCTGATAAGCCCTAGGATAAATGTTACCTTTAGTAAAAAAGTATTTTGGTCTACCCTCATTCAATACAGCAATCAAGAAGATAACTTAGGCTTTAATTCGCGGTTGCAATGGCGTTTCGCCCCCTTATCCGATTTATTTATCGTCTACAATGATAATTATTTTGTAAATAGTTTTCAGCCCAGAAATAGGTCTATCAACTTAAAATTTACCTATTGGTTAAATATATGACAGAAATGCAGGAATATTTTGAACCTAGATTTGTTGAACAACTATTTGACAAAATGAGTAGTTCGTATGCACGTATGAACTATATAACTTCCTTTGGTTTTAGTGAAAGGTGGAGACGGAAATGTATTAAAGAATTGAAAATGGAAGAAGGAAAAGTAATAGCCGATTTAATGGCCGGAATGGGAGAGTGTTGGAAATTTATTCTTAAAAATAGCGATAAAACTTCAAAATTGATTGGCTTGGATTTTTCTACTGAAATGATAGAAAGGGCAAAAAAAAATAAAGAAAAATTTAAGGGTTATACGATTGAAATCTTACAAGAAAATATATTTAACAACTCAATTGAAAATGAATCGGTTGACTATGTTGTTTCCGGATTCGGATTAAAAACTTTTAATGATCATCAGTTAGAAAAGTTAGCCGAAGAAATTGAACGGATTTTAAAACCCAGCGGAAGATTTTCACTTGTTGATGTTTCTATACCCAAGATCAAAATCTTGAAATGTTTTTACATATTTTATTTGAAGAACATAATCCCTCTAATTGGAAAGATCTTTCTTGAAAATCCTGAGGTTTATCAAATGTTAGGGGTTTATACCCAAGAGTTTAAAAACTCTAGACATGTTGAAAAAATATTCAGAAAAAAGAATTTTTATGTAGATTATATTGAATATTTTTATGGTTGTGCGAGCGGAATAAAAGGACACAAAATAAGGTAAATAGTTCTCTAATACCTATATTTCTGTATATAACAATATGCAAAAAAACATTTACTAAATCTAACAGTATCAAGAATTAGATGACGTTTAATTTTTATATAGCTGTTATTTCAATATATTTGAAAAACTTTTTAACAATTTATTGATTAGAATTATTTCTTTGAATTTAAAGATCAAAGTAAGAAAACAAACCCCCATGAAAATAATTCCCATAATTTTTACGCTATTTTTTATTTCAATCACATCACCGGCACAAACCAAATCCCCAAAAGAATTTTTAGGCTATGAATTGGGCAGCCGGTTTACCAGGCACCACAAAGTAGTTGATTACATAAAACACATTGCGGCCTCCAATAACAACGTAAAACTTA
>DRQI01000517.1 GCA_011330545.1 Flavobacteriia bacterium | reverse complement strand
AGTACAAACCTAAAATCTCTATAAAATTAAGGTAAAAATAAGCGCTAATTCTTTTATTGATTTATCATTCTCTTAATAATAATATTACGTACTTAACCATTGCCTAACGTTAAAACAACATTCACTTAACGTTAATTTAATATTAAATATTTAATATACTGATTATCAGCTATATAATCTTTTTTAAAATATTTAGTTATTAACGGTTTTTTTTATTCCTTTGTAGTTGAAAAACAACAACATTCAAAACAACAACAATGAAATGCAAGAATATTTTTGCTGCAATATTCTTTCTCACTTCTAATTTTTTGTTATCACAAGAAGGAAATCAGTTTTCCTTTGCATGGGATAATGGCTTTAAATTAGAAAGTGCGGATAAGAATTTTAAATTAAAATTTGGAGGCCGCTTAATGATTGACCATGCTTTCTTTTCTCAAGATGCGGGTTTAGACGATGCTTTCGGACAATTATTAACCAAAAACGGAACGGAGTTCAGAAGAGCCCGTTTTTTCTTTTCGGGTACTGTCTATGAAAATGTAACCTTTAAGTTAAATATAGATTTTGCCAGTGGCAATACCGTGTTAAAAGATGCCTATATCGGAATTAAAAATATTCCTTTTGTAGGAAACATCCGTGTGGGGCATGTGAAAGAACCTTTTCGTTTAGACGCATTGACCAGTAGTAAGTACCTCACTTTTATGGAACCTGCCCTGTTAACCGATTTTACCCCTATCCGTAATAACGGAATCCTTTTGTTTAATAATTTTTTAGACAAACGCCTATCGGTTCAAACCGGATTATTTAGAAATGCCAGCGGTAGAACCGGTAATGACTTAACCGCAAATGACGGATTTACTTTTACAGGAAGAATGTCAGGATTGCCCTTTGACGATAACGAAAAAAAACTATTATTACACGTAGGATTGGGGTATACTTATAAAAAACCAAATGACAAAAAAGAATTCAAAATTGCATCGAGGCCCGAAGCCCATTTAAGTGGTAAAAAATACCTCAACACAGGCATTATTGAAGATGTTGAGAATGTTCAAATGGCCAATTTTGAAACGGCTTTGGTAAAAGGCCCTTTTTCGGTACAGGCAGAATATTTGATAGCCAATATAAATACCGGAACCGGAATTACCAGCATCTCTTATAACTTTTCAAGCTATTACGCACAAACGAGTTATTTTATAACCGGAGAATACAAACGGTTTAAAAGCTCTTATTCTGGTTTTAACAGGCTCAAGCCCACACACAATTTTGTTGGTAAAAACAAAGGCGCAGGTGCTTGGGAAGTAGCACTGCGCTACTCTAACTCTGATTTAAACAACAAAGATATTTTTGGAGGCGAACAAAGAGATATTACCTTAGGGTTGAATTGGTATTTAAACCCCGTTACCCGAATAATGTTCAACCATGTATGGGAAAAAGTCAAGAATTTCGGTAATGCCACCGCTTTTCAAGTACGTTTTCAAATAGACTTTTAAAGCAAATATTAACAATTTGGTAATATTAGATTCAACTATAATCAGCAATTTTGCGAAACAAAATTTAGTTTATGGATAATATTTACATTTTAATGGTCGCTGCTTTGGCTATCTTAGCCGTAGCCGACCTTATAGTAGGCGTTAGTAATGACGCCGTTAATTTTTTAAACTCTGCCATCGGCTCAAAAGCCATCTCGTTTAAAACCATCATGATTGTGGCGAGTTTGGGGGTTGTTTTCGGTGCCGTTTTTTCAAGTGGTATGATGGAAGTGGCTCGAAAAGGTATTTTCAATCCCGGCGAATTTTACTTCAATGAAATCATGATTATTTTTATGGCAGTAATGATTACCGATATTTTACTGCTCGATTTTTTCAATACGATGGGTATGCCTACTTCTACAACAGTATCTATTGTATTTGAATTATTAGGGGCTGCCGTGGCGATGGCCTTAATTAAAATTAGTGCCGATAACGGTTCTTTTACCGAAGTTACCAAGTATATCAATACTGAAAAAGCCAGAATAATTATTTTCGGAATTTTACTATCGGTCATTGTTGCCTTTTCGGTAGGGGCTTTTGTGCAGTATATTTCCCGATTACTATTGTCATTTAACTTTGAGAAAAAAGCCAAATGGGTAGGTGCTGTTTTTGGTGGCGTTGCCCTTACCGCCATGGTTTATTTTATCTTAATGAAAGGTATCAAAGGGGCAGATATTGCCCATGAGAATTTAGGGCTATTAGGCGGATTGACTATCAAAGATTTTTTAGAAAAAAACGTCCTCCCTATTATAGCCGTAAGTTTTGTATTGTGGTCTATCTTATCGTATATCTTTACAGCTTTCTTAAAAACAAATATCTACAAACTCATTATCATTGTAGGCACCTTTGCGTTGGCATTGGCATTTGCCGGAAACGATTTGGTAAACTTTATCGGAGTACCCATTGCCGCTTGGCAATCTTTTCAAGCATGGATAGACCCTACAATAAATGTTAACGGTTTGGCCGCTAATGAATTTGCCATGGGGGCGCTGGGAAAAAAAGTACCTACGCCTAATTTCTTATTATTGGCTGCCGGCTTGATTATGGTATT
>DRQI01000516.1 GCA_011330545.1 Flavobacteriia bacterium | reverse complement strand
GTTTCATACCCAGTCAAGCAGGGCACAAGCTTTGACCTTAGGGTCAAAAACCGAAATTTGGTATTTTACCTCACGCGAAACTGCAAAAGGCAGTTTCGACCCTGCCTACCATCAGGCAGGCTCTCCCAAGGAGAGGTAAATCGGAAACCCTGCCTGCGGCTGGCAGGCTCGAGGCTCTGCCTCGAGGAATTCTTTTCGATTAAACGGGTTCGCTTGATTCCAGACAACACGGTAACCCGTGCTAATAATCACTTTAATTGATGATAAACCTAATGATAACAGGAGCCGCCGCCTCTTATAAAACTTTCAACACCTTTTGAAAATTTATACCATTGTAAGTATTTTTTGCCAACAATGGCATTTTTATCCAAACTTTAAAAGCCTGTTTAGCACATTCATATTTTTAACTTTTTAGTATCTTGCAGGCATAGGAATATAAACACAATATATTTATGCAATTGTCTCGAGCAAGTAAAAAAATATCGTAATTGGCCAATACTAATTTTGACAAACCATTACCATACATTTGAGAAAACAATGAACGAAACAAACCTAACAACCCAATTTAAAACCGAACCGAATATTGGAAATAGAATATTAGCAGGAATTATTGACTATGTAATAATTTGTACTTTTTTCTTTGTTTATATTTACTCATTTGGTGAACCAAACGAAGATGGTGGATATACAATAAACGGATTACCGGCACTTGTTCCAATTCTTTTTTGGGGAATAATGACCGTGGGAATTGAGCAACTTTTTGGAGCAACACTCGGAAATTTACTCGTTGGGCTAAAACCGGTATCTATCCGAAAAGCATCAGGTAGTCAAAATTTTGGCGAAACGTACAAAAAACTGACTTTTGGACAATCTTTAAAAAGGCATTTGCTCGACCCAATAGATATGTCCTTTTTTGGAATCATTGGTATTATAACAATTAATAATACCAACCAAAATCAACGATTAGGTGATATTTGGGCAAATACTATTATCGTTAAAAAATCAACGGCAAAAAAAACAATTAAATAACTTATCAATTACGCAAGTATTTTCTACTAACAATGCGGTTTTATATCCAACGCAGTAACCCCTGCGTAACCTCAGTGTTATTTTTAACTTTTTAGTATCTTGCAAGTATAGGGGAATATAAACGCGATACGTTTATGTCTATACATTAGTTGTTGGTATTTCAAGAAATGATACTTATAAAAAAGATATTACAATTAATTTTTACGATTTCAATTCTATTCATATCACAGAATAGTTCTGCAAGTCCACAAATGCCGGATTATATAATTTACAAAGGAGATACTATTCCAGTTTACAATTTAATACTCGAACAATATTTTCAAAAAATAAAAAAACCTGATAATGGGAGTTTGTTCGGATTGAAATTTAGGAAAGGTGCATCTTTCAATTGTTGGAGAGGTTATCAAGCCTTATATTCAATTGAAAATGATAGCTTATTTCTAAAAAATATCATTGATTGTGGAGAACGTGAAATTAATCAAACTTTATCAAAACAGAGGATTAACCGGATTTTCAATGATAAAGTAAAAAATGGGAAAGTTTATATTGATTGGTTTTCAGGAGAATTTAGCTTACCGAGTGGAAAATTATTAAGGTGGGACGGAGTTTTTTACAAAACTTTTGAAAAAGAAATACTGATAAAAGTAGAAAAAGGAAAAATCAAAAGCATTTCTAAAATAAAAAATTATGCAGATGACCCAAACAGAATTAATCGAAAATATGGCGATACTATTTCCAAAGTTATGTTTGATGAGTTGTTTAAGATAAATTGGAATAACAAAAAAGATTTCGATTGTTCTGAAAAATATCTTGTAACAATTGGCAAAAACGGAAAAGTAAAAAATGTAATTATGCCCGATTATCAATCAAAAAATAAAATAAAAAAGTTTTGGGACAGAAAGGAATATAATTATTGTCTCAAATCTGTTTTTAAAGGTTTGAGAAATTTGAAATTTGATATTTTGAAGATGCATGGCAAACCCATCGGCGAAAAAGTTTTGTTAGAAATTTGGGTTCTTGATGATGGAAAACTTGAAAATTGGACGAATTAAAAATAAACCCATCAATAGCAATCGTGATACTGCACAACATCAAAACCACATCAAACCTCCAACTGCAGCCCATCATAGGCCAAAAAAACACCCTTGGGCAATTGCTGTTCAACTTCGGCATGAAACCCCAATCGATGGCTAATATGTGTTAAATAAGCTTTTTTAGGCTGCAATTCGGCGATAAAAGCCAAGGCTTCCTCCAAATTAAAATGAGTAGGATGCGGGGCTATACGCAAAGCATTTACTACCAACACCGCTAAGCCTTGTAATTTTTCCTTTTCGCTATCAGAAATTGCTTTTAAATCGGTTAAATAGGCGAAATCACCGATACGATATCCAAAAATAGGCAATTTGCCATGCATAAATTCTACCGGCACCACTTCTTTATCCCCTAACATAAAAGGGCGGTTATAAACAATTTGTATCGAAGCACTCGGTGCCCCCGGATAACGGTTTACCTGAGTAAAAATATAGTAAAAACGCTGTTGTAAATTGGTTACCATCCGCTCGGGAATAAACAAGGGCACATCGCCCATTTGGTGTGAAAACGGACGGATATCATCCAAGCCCGCCGTGTGGTCAGAATGCTCATGGGTAAATAAAATACCATTGATAGCAGACACCTTTTCACGTAGCATTTGCTGCCTGAAATCAGGGCCGCAATCAATAATATAGCGATAGCTCCCCCACTCCAACATAATGGCACTTCGCAACCGTTTATCCTTACTGTCTTCAGATAAACATACCGGATGTGTACAACCAATAATGGGTACGCCTTGAGAAGTTCCGGTACCCAAAAATGTAATTTTCATAAGACGTTTTTAAAAAACAAATGTACTATTATATTCTATTTTTTACAGCCTTTCGAAACGAGAATGGCTGCTTTTCGGCAAATAGTTGTGTAATAATAGTTACTCAGCTCAAAATTTGAATATCAATTAATTTTTATATCTTTAATAACTAATTAATTATAGTTTTAATATTAATCAAATACTTTAATTATCGATTCCATAATAAAGATGATATAAGTCATGTTATTTCACATACTATTTTTTAAAATTTGTCTAACATTAAACAAAAAAAACGTACATAATAAACAGGTGAAACCAACATGGCTAAAATAATTATTAATCCACCTAAAGCAAAAATTATTTCAGTCATCAAAAGTTCCTTCTGACAATTAAAAAACAATAAAAATAAACAGATGAAAATAGGTATCCTAAAAGAAACTCAAAAAGGCGAAAAGCGCGTTGCCATTTCACCGAATATAGCTAAACAGCTCATAGAAAAAGGATTTGAGATATTAGTAGAAGACGGTGCCGGCGAAGCTTCGCAATTTAAAAATTCTGACTACGAAAAAGTCGGTGCCCACATAGAAAGAAGGGGTGTTGTATTCAAAGAAGCCGATATGCTGGTAAAAATTAATCCGTTTGATGAAGAAGACTTAAAACTGGTTGACAAAAGGCATATTTTAATGAGTCAGTTTTTCCATAAGTCGAATCCCGAATTAATGAAAGCCATTGCCGCTAAAGGTGCTACCGCTTTTTCAATGGATGCCATGCCGCGTATTTCAAGAGCTCAAGACATGGATGTATTGAGTTCACAGAGTAACCTGGCAGGCTACAAAGCTGTTATCAAAGGAGCGTATGAAATGACCAAAATATTTCCGCTTATGATGACTGCTGCAGGTACCATCACCCCATCGAGGGTATTGGTATACGGCGTTGGCGTTGCCGGCTTACAAGCCATTGCCACCGCAAAACGCTTGGGAGCCGTGGTAGAAGCCACCGACATCAGGTTAGAAACCAAAGAACAAACCGAATCATTAGGAGCCAAATTTATTACCGTTGAGAATGAAGGCGAAGATTCTGAAGACGGGTATGCCAAAGTAGCTTCTGAAGACTATGCCCGAAGGCAAAAAGAAGCCGTTAACAAATCGCTTTTCAATGCTGACTTGGTCATTACCACAGCCATGGTTCCCGGTAGAAAATCACCGATACTCATTACTGAAGAACAAGTAAAACACATGAAAAACGGAGCTGTCATTATCGATTTGGCAGCCGCACAAGGCGGTAATTGCGAATTGAGTAAAATGCACAAACCCGTCATCAAACACGGCGTAAAAATTATCGGTACTACCATTGCGCCCGAAAGCGTATCAACCAATGCCAGTGATTTGTATGCCAAAAATATGTTCAACTTTATCATGCATCTAACCAAAGACAACCAATTCAAATGGGATTTCGATGAAGAAATTACAGACAAAACACTCATTGTATACAAAGGAAAAATAAGACAAAACGGAAAAACAGCATAATTATGACAGAACTTATAGATTTTATTAGCAATAACCTCCAAATGATATATATCGTTATCCTGATGGTATTTGTTGGAGTTGAAGTAATTGGCCATGTACCGGCAGTATTGCACACCCCGCTGATGTCAGGTGCCAATGCCATTCACGGCGTAGTCATTGTCGGTGCCATTTTAGTAATGCTGGGAGCAGATACCGATAATATCTTAGCACAATCGCTTGGCTTTGTGGCCGTATTACTCGGAACCTTAAACGTGGTCGGTGGATTTGTAGTTACCGACCGCATGTTAGAAATGTTTAAAAAGAAAAAATAATGGAATATATATTTAGTTTAGAGGTTATTTATCTCATCGCATCAGTAACCTACATACTCGGTTTAAAAATGCTCGGGCATCCCGAAACTGCAAGAAGGGGAAACCTTATTGCCGCTGCCGGAATGACTTTGGCAATTTTAGGTACTATCTTCTTGTACAAAGGCGAAGTAGCAACACATATCTACATTCTTATCGCCATTGCCATCATCATTGGTACTATCATCGGTTGGCTGGTAGCTAAAAAAGTAGCCATGACCAAAATGCCCGAATTAGTATCTCTTTTTAATGGTATGGGAGGTGCCAGTGCCGCCTTAATCGGGTTGATAGAATTCCATCACTACGTTGGCAATACGCTATCTACCGTCACCATTTTGGCAGGTATTATCATCGGTAGCATTTCCTTTTCGGGAAGTATGATTGCCTGGGGAAAACTCAACGGAACGATTAAAAAACCTTTCCGCTTGCCCAAATACAACATGCTAAACAATATTATCTTTGTAGTTTTAGTAGCATTTGCCGCCTATATCACATGGTCTGCTACCGGTAGCCAACTTTATTTATATATTCTATTCTTTGGAGCATTGGCATACGGAATCTTATTTGTATTGCCCATTGGCGGAGCCGATATGCCCGTAGTAATTTCGCTGTTGAATTCCTTTACGGGATTAGCAGCCGCATTGGGAGGTTTTTTATACGGAAATATGGTAATGCTTACCGGAGGTATCTTGGTAGGATCAGCAGGAACTATCCTTACCTTCGCCATGTGTGATGCCATGAACCGCTCATTGGCAAATGTAATTTTTGGAGGTTTTGGAGATACCGATACCCAAGCAGAAGGCGGCTCAAAAGGAATTAAAGGAAGCATCAAAAAAACTACCGTGAGCGATGTGGCTATCTTGATGAACTATTCGCAAAAAGTAATTATTGTTCCGGGTTACGGATTGGCGGTAGCACAAGCACAGCACGCCATCCATGAGTTAGAACAATTGTTAGAAAAGAAAGGCATAGAAGTAAAATATGCTATCCATCCCGTAGCAGGACGCATGCCGGGGCACATGAATGTACTGCTGGCCGAGACCAATGTAG
>DRQI01000515.1 GCA_011330545.1 Flavobacteriia bacterium | reverse complement strand
GCTTTGCTATCTGAATTGAACCTGGTTTTTAAGGCTGCTTGTTTTGCCCTGCTTAGCAAACAGGGGGCAGAATTTGTTGTTCCTTTAATACCGGGCCGGGCACTGATGACTTTACCGGTTTTATCTACAGAAATACTAACAACTACTCGCCCTTCTTCATTGCAATCATATGTGGGTTTTGGTTTTGAAACGGCCCTTCTATTTCCTAAACGGTAATTGCCTCCGCTACCGCCTCCTCCATTGCCGTAATAGCCACTGGCATTCGGGTCGCCATTGGGATTTCCTTTATCTCCGGCTTGATTGTCATTACCTTCGCCACCAGTTGCCGTACCGTTAGAATTATTAAGGCCTCCCATCATAGCATCTAATTTTTTACGTTTGGCTTCTTGGGCTTTCCGTTTTTTTTCTGCTGCTGCTTTTCGTTGCTTTTCAATACGCTCGGCTTCTAATTTCTTTTGACGTTCGGCATCTCTAATTCGTTTTTCTTCTGCTTCGGCTTTCCGCTTGGCTTCTTCTTGTTTTTTTATCCGAATTGACTCTTCTGAATCTTGGGTAATTACTTTTTCGGCAGGAGCGGGTTCTGCAGCCGTTTCAGTGGGTGTTTCTTGTACTTCTTCGGGTACTTCTTCTACTTCTTGCTCGGTTACTTCTTCGACAACTTCTTCTTCTGCAGAAGCTGATTTTAAGGGCTCAGTAGGTTGTGTATCGCCGCTACCTACATCAGAGGTTCCGAAATTTACGGCAATGCCATATTCTTTAGGAGGGTCAAAATAGGTCATCCCAAAAGTAAAAATCAACAATAAAACCAACGCCATAACAATGGTTGTCAATACAGCTGATTTCCTTTTATATGGAGTATCTAAATAAGGCATATTTTAAAATACAATATTGTATGTGTGATTTTTGATTCTATATCAACAATAAAAATTCATCATACTACTTTGGCCGTACTGCTAAAATTACTTTAAATTTGTTTCGATTGGCGATGTCCATAATATATACGGCTTTCTCAATGGGTACACCTTCTTCTGCACGAAGCACTATCGTAGGGTTTTCTTGATTGGATAGTAAATCAGTTAGCTTTTTTTCCAAACTATTCTCGTTTACTTTTTTTGTATCAATATAAAAATCTAATTTCTTAGTGATACTAACAGCTACTGATTTATTATTTTCGGTTTTGCCGGAAGCTTTTGGCAGTAATATGTCTAATGCATTTACGGTAACTAAGGTGGATGTTAACATAAAAAATATCAACAATAGGAAGACAATGTCTGTCATGGATGACATATTGAATTCCGGACTTATTTTATTTCTACCTCTTATGTTCATGTCTTTTTTTTAATTATTAAAAGGTTAAATGATTAAATAATTTAAAGATTAATGGGTCAAAAAATATTTATGTTTGAATCTTTCAACCATTCAATCATTCAACCATGCAATCATTCAATCATTGAATCATTCAATCATTCAATTAATTCACACCGGTTCGTTCAATAAGTCTAAAAATTCTACCGATTTTGCTTCCATTTGATAGACTACTTTATTGGTACGTACCACCAAATGATTATAAGCAATATAAGAAATAATACCTACAATTAACCCTGCAACTGTGGTGGTCATTGCCGTGTATAATCCATCTGATAACATTTTAATATCTATTTGCCCACCGGCATTTGCTATCTCATGTATGGCAACTATCATACCAATTACAGTTCCTAAAAATCCAATCATAGGGGCAGCTCCGGCAATTGTTGCCAACACACTTACATTTTTTTCTAACTTGTAAATTTCAAGCTTACCTGCATTTTCAATAGCTGTGTTAATATCTTCTAGGGGTTTTCCGATACGCGAAATACCTTTTTCTATCAACCTTGAAGCCGGCGATGAGGCTTGGGCACACAGTACTTTCGCCGCTTCTAATTTACCATTAGAGACATGGTCTTTGATTTGATTCATAAAATTTTTATCCATTTTAGATGCCGCTTTAATCGCCAGAAAACGTTCAAAATAAATGTACAAGGCAACGGCTAATAAGATGGTTAAAATCAGTATAATTATCTGGCCGCCTAAGCCGCCATCCATGATTAAATCATAAATAGATAAGGTTTTTTCTACCGAGACAACTTCTTCTAAATTTTCTTGAGCAGCATTGGCTCCTTGCTGAATAGTTAGCAACATACAATATAGCTTTAATTGGGGATACTAATACGTAACGAAAATATAGGTTTAAAATTGCCTGTACAATTTAAAAATTACCAACACTTATTTTTTTGTGAACATCGGTTTTTTACAACTGATATTTCATAGACATAACACGCTCTTTATAAGCAATTTAATTTCGCTATTCTGAAATAAAACCGCCCTTGGTTTTTAAGGTATTTTTTCTTCAATTTAAAAAAGCACAAATTTTTTGTTACAATCTCTTATTATTTTTATAAATTTATACTGGCTAAATACACTTTATATATATAAAACGATGGATTATTCTATTCAGAAAGGAAAAACTATTATCTTAAAATCGTCGAGAAAAGTGAGGCAAGTGCGTATAGAGAATATCCTATATATCTCATGCGATTCTTACCTCATATCTGTTTATTTCTACAATCAAAAAGAGCCAGAAATATTTTTAAAACCGTTAATAGAAATTGAAAAAGAATTGGCCGATTACCATTTCTTAAGAATTAATAGAAATGAACTTATCAATATGAGGTATTTTAAGTCGTATCAAAATAGGGAATTCAGAAAAATAATACTATCTACGGGTAAAACCTTATTTGTGTCAAGAAGAAAATGGTCGGCTATTAAAAAATATTTTTAACCCTTCTCCAACTTAAATAGATTTTGACAGGCAAAAAATACAGCTTAACATACTGTGTCTTGGTGGATTCCGCGAATCTTTGATCCAAAACTCATACTGTTTGCGTAACAAATTCAACCCTCTTGCTGTCGAGGTAGTTTTTAGTGATAACTACCGTTTATCGTTTTTTTACGACCGCTTATAAAAAAAATAAACCGTTTCTCTTTTTCAAACAAGTTAATTTGTATCTTGACCTCACAAACCAAAGAGTCGCTAACAATTACCATTATATAAACTATTCTATCAATTATTTATGGGAGATGCTCTATATTTTTTACTGATTTCTTTTTTAAAAAAAGAAGGTATTGATGTCAATCAAAATGAATTAAAATTACAATTGTTAAGTCATCCTTCGTATCCTAGCCTGCATTCTGTTACGGGTGTGTTGAGTCATTTTGGGATTGAAAACATGGCATTAGAAGTTCCTAAAAATCGTGAAACGCTATATCAATTACCGGATAATTTTATCACTATTTTATCTAAAGAAAATGAGTTTGTAATTGTTACTCAACACGATACTTCTGTTGAGTTACTCTTTGGTTCTAAAAAGAAAAAAATCGTTTCTGTAAATGATTTTTTAGATATGTGGAGTGGTATCATCGTAGTTATTGAAAATGAAAATGTTGAAACCTTATCAAATAATAATATCAATACAACCCTTT
>DRQI01000514.1 GCA_011330545.1 Flavobacteriia bacterium | reverse complement strand
GGAGGTTTTTTTATACGCTATATTTATATCAAAAGAAGAACCCGCCTGTACCATTTAGGTAAGCCCACCCGAACCAAACAGCACATCCTGGCGGATATCTGATCTGGCTAACCTTTGTTTTTTGTTTAGCTATGTTTGCAAAAAATTTTAACGGTAATTTCCTTGGTAAATTTCTATATTTTTAGAGAACAATGTTTAGCTTTACTACGATGAAGATTTTACAGTTAAAGTTATTTAATAACCAATGCAAAAAATAAAAAATATACAAATTAGTGCCCCGGGAAGAGTTTGTTTATTTGGCGATCATCAAGACTATTTAGGCCTGCCAATAATTGCCTGTGCCATTGATAGAGCCATACAACTGAAAGCAATACCAACCAAAGCCAATACATTACATATAAAACTGCCCGATATTGGAGAAGAGCGGAAAATAGAGTTACAACGCCCCTTGATGTCAGTCTCTGAAAGAGATTATTTTTATTCGGCACTGGTAGTGCTCAAAAGAATGGGGTGCATTCCTGACAGGGGATACAATATTGAAATTTCAGGAAACATTCCTATCAATGCAGGCCTGTCAAGCTCATCGGCAGTAGTGGTAGCCTGGGTGGCATTTTTAGTAGCAGCCTTTGGAGCCAATCAAAACATCACTCCTGAACTCATTGCCGATAGTACGTTTAAAGCAGAAGTAGTTGAATATGATGAGCCGGGTGGGTTGATGGATCAATATACTATAAGTATTGGTAATACCATTTTTTTAAATACACGTGATGGTAGTTATCAAACCATTCGCAAGCCATTGGGTACGTTAATTATTGGTGAATCGGGTGTGCCGAAACAAACACTGGGGGTTTTAAAAAACTTAAGAGGAGATGCCTTAGAGGCCATCGCAAGCGTACAAGACAAGGTTAGCGATTTTAAAATTGAGGAAGCAGCACTAAAAGATTATCACTTGTATAAAAAATATGTCCCAAAGCATCTACTATCAGTTTTTTATGCGGCTATTAAAAATTATTCCATTACCAAAACAGCATTTATCGAGCTTTCTAAAGATACATTAGATACCGTTAAAATTGGGCAATTAATGACAGCACATCATTTAGTTTTAAAAGAGTCATTAAAAATTACAGTACCTATTATTGATGCTATGATTGATGCAGCAATGCAACACGGGGCATTGGGAGCAAAGATTGTCGGTTCAGGAGGTGGTGGTAGTATAGTAGCGCTAACAAACCCTAATAATGAAACCAAGGTTATAGAAGGTATATTAGGTGCCGGTGCCAAGGCAGCTTACAAAGTTTCTATTACCAATGGAGTTCAGATCATTAAAACAGTGGTATGAAGTATACAGCTACTTACATCGTTTCTATTCAATTTTTAGGATTTCGTTTTCACGGATGGCAAAAACAATCTAATGTTAAAACCGTACATGAGATGATTGATAAGTCATTGTCTTTTGTATTTAAACACCAATCATTCAAAACTTTAGGAGTGGGAAGAACGGATGCTAAAGTATCGGCAAATACATATATTTTTCAACTTTTTACTGACGATTCCTTAGAGGAACTTTCTTTTTTAAAAGTGTTAGATTCAAATTTTCCTAATGATATCAAAGCCTTATCCATAAAAAAAATAAGTCGTAATTTTAACATCATTCAGCATCCAAAAAATAAAGAATATCATTATTATTTTTCTTATGGCGAAAAAAACCATCCGTTTGCAGCACCGTTTATAGTAGGTTTTGAAGAAAGTTTAGATATTGAGTTGATGAAAAAAGGAGCTCTTCTATTTGAAGGAGAGCATTTCTTTCATAAATATTGTGCCAAACCAAGCGAACATACTCATTTTCAACGAATAATTAAATCTTGCAATATTGTTGAAAATACAATCTATACAGCCAATTTTTTTCCTGCCAACAGCTATGTATTGCAGGTAAAAGGTGCGGGGTTTTTACGATATCAAATCAGGTTGATGATGGGGGCTTTGTTACAGTTGGGTAGGGGTGAACTAACATTAGAAGCTGTCAAAGCCTCGTTAATGGAAACCAATGATAGAAAGCCCATACCGATAATAGCTCCGGCTTCGGGGTTGCAATTGTATGCTATTGAGTTGTTAGGTTAACCTTTTAAATTAAAAATTAACCCGATTGAAAATGGCTGCCGCAAACGGTTTATTAAATTAGGCACCCAACAAATCCCCATCGCCTTTACTAGGTAATTCAGAAGAGCCCATTAAAAAAACATCCACTTGCCGGGCGGCTTCCCTGCCTTCTGAAATAGCCCAAACAATTAATGATTGCCCTCGGTGCATATCGCCGGCAGTAAAAATATTAGGGATATTGGTTTGATAATCAGTAGCCTTATAATTACTTCGGGTATCTAGGCTTATCCCTAATTGCTCGCTTAAGGTTTTTTCGGGACCGGTAAAACCAAGGGCTAACAATACCAAATCGCATTTCCATATTTTTTCGGTGTCGGGTTTTTCCACAAGTTGTGGCCGTTGGCCGGGTTGCGATACCCAAGTTACTTCAACGGTTTTTAGTGCCGTTACTTCACCAGTTGCATTGGTCATAAATTCTTTGGTATTGATGAGCCAATTTCTATTACAGCCTTCTTCATGAGAAGTACTGGTTTTTAATTGCAGTGGCCAAAAAGGCCAAGGTGTACTTGCGCTTCTATTTACCGGAGGTTTGGGCATGATTTCAAAATTGGTAACCGAAGCGGCACCTTGCCGGTTAGAGGTACCCACACAATCAGACCCGGTATCACCACCGCCAATAACAATAACGTGTTTGTTGTTGGCTGTGAGCATCTCTCCGTCAATAGGGCTGCCAAAAAGCAATTTGGTTTGTTGGGTTAAAAAATCTATTGCCTGAACCACACCTTTGCTATCAATACCTTTGATGGGTAAGGTTCTTTTGGCGGTAGCTCCGCCACAGAGAACGATAGCGTCAAAGGCCTTTAGGTTGGCAATATTATAATTTACTCCAACATGCACGTTGGTTTGAAAAATAATTCCTTCTTTACGGAGGATATTTATCCTTCTATCAATAATTTCTTTTTCGAGTTTGAAATTCGGAATTCCGTAGCGTAACAATCCGCCCAAAGCATCTTCCCGTTCAAAAACAGTAACGGTATGCCCGGCGCGGTTTAGTTGTTGTGCTGTGGCCAATCCTGCCGGGCCCGAACCTACAATCGCTACGGTTTTTCCGGTTCTTGCCGTAGGAGGCTCGGCAACAATCCATCCTTCTGAAAATCCCCGTTCTACAATATTTTTTTCAATATTTTCTATAGAAACAGGAGCATCTATAATTCCCAATACACAGGCTTTTTCACAGGGTGCCGGACACAATCTTCCGGTAAATTCAGGAAAGTTATTGGTAGCGTGTAAAATATTGAGTGCTTTTTTCCACCTGCCTTTGTAGATAGCATCGTTAAAATCTGGAATCAGGTTTCCTAACGGGCATCCACTATGGCAAAACGGAATACCACAATCCATACAACGCCCTCCTTGTTTTTGTAAGGCTTTTTCTTGTAATGAAATAGTAAACTCCTTATAATTATCGAGGCGCTTTTTTACGCTCAAAGTGGTTTCGTCTTGTCGTTTGTATTCTTTAAATCCTCCAAGTTTTCCCATACTATTTTTTTTATTCAAACTTCCCGAAGCCCTGTATTAAAAATGGTTAGGCTTTTTTATGGTTACTACTTTCTAATTCTAATCGTTCTAAGGCACGTTTATAATCGGTTGGAAATACTTTAACAAAATGTGCGCTGTATGTCTTCCAATTTTTTAAAACCTTAGTAGCTAAAGAGCTATTAGTATATGTTTTATGGTTTTTAATTAATTGTTTTAGCTCTTTGCCATCAGCTTCTGTTAAAGAAACTAACTCAACCATCTCTCGGTTGCACAGATGTTCGCGAAAGGAATTGGTTTTATCATAAATATACGCGATGCCACCACTCATACCGGCGGCAAAATTACGGCCTGTTTTTCCCAACACCACTACTTTTCCTCCGGTCATATATTCACAACCATGGTCGCCAATACCTTCTACTACAGCCGTTATTCCTGAATTCCGTACACAGAAACGCTCACCGGCTATTCCGTTGATATAAGCTTCTCCTTTTATAGCGCCATAAAAACAAACATTGCCTACAATGATATTTTCGTCGGCTATAAAATTGGCTTTTTCGGGCTTTCTGACAATAATCTTGGCACCTGACAGGCCTTTGCCTAGATAGTCATTGGTTTCACCGGTAACGTTTAAAGTCAGCCCTTTAGTGGCAAATG
>DRQI01000513.1 GCA_011330545.1 Flavobacteriia bacterium | reverse complement strand
TTTTTCTTTTTAGAAATAGCCCTTACAATAGCTTCATTTAATCCAACAGGAAATTTATCAGCTTCTATATCCGTATAAAATCCGTACTCGTACTCTTTGGTTTCGAGCTCTTTTTTTAAATCGTCTTCGGTGTATTTCATAAATATTCAAGGTTTCGAGTTTACTGTTCAATGTTGAATTTACTTCCCTTAAAATCACTTTTTTTTAAGTAGTTAATAAATGCTCCTATTTTTTTACTAATAACTATTGTTTGAGATTTTAAATTTTCAAATTCTATTTCAGAGCAATAATCTCTATCAAAAACTCTGTATAGTTGAGACCTTGTTTCTCCGCAAGAAGCTTTTGCTATCGACAAAAATTGAATAAATTCTCTATTCCCATTTCGTTCAAAACCTTCAGCAATGTTGTCCATAATTGAACCAGATGAACCATTTATTTGGTTATAAAGTTTATAGTCTGATATTAATTTTGAGTTTGATGCCAATTTATAAATAGCTACACAAAGTATTCTTGAGAGTTTCCATATTTCTAAATCTTCAAATTGTTTAATAGTACTCATAATATTATCATAAGATAAAATCATTTTGAAACCTGTGTTGTAACCTTGAATCTAAAACTTTAAACCCGAAATCTTACTAAAGCGAAAAACTCTCCCCACAACCACAGGTTCTGTTGGCATTCGGATTATTAAATACAAATCCGGTACCATTTAAACCCCCTGAATAATCTAAGGTAGTGCCTACCAAATAAAGAAAACTTTTCTTATCTACAATTATTTTAATGTCATTACTTTCAAAAACAGTATCATTTTCTTGTTGTTGATTGTCAAATTTTAACTCATAAGACAATCCCGAACATCCACCGCTTTTAACGCCTACTCGTACATAATCGGTCATAGCGTTGAAACCTTCTTCCTGCATGAGTTCTATGACTTTATTTTTTGCTATTTCAGAAACTTGTATCATAATTATATAGATTCGTTCTAAATAAGTGCAAATATAGGGGAAAATAGCTCAAACAGAAAATAATTTTGTTGCAAAAGAGTTTTATAGAATTGTTTATAAGTAAAAATGTATTCCAATGGCTAGATATCAACAGTGTAGTAGCTGTTTTAAGGGTGAGATTGTAAATATTCAAAAGAGTTATTAACAATTATTTTAGGTTATTAACAATTTATTAACAATAAAACATTATGAGATATATTTGTGTAATTAAGGAAAAAATAGGAGCCGATTATTTTTTGGTAGGTAAATATGTAAAGTAACGTATATTCTAATTCATAGATAGATGAGGTAGGATTTTTACCAATCAAGGTGTTTTACATAGATAAGGGCTATTGGAGTAAAAGAAAAATCAATCTAAAGAACAACTTTTAAATATAAGATGGCTTATTTATTAAGTAAAGTATGATTAAAAACAGGCTTAATAAAACAAAAAAAGAGCAAAATAGAAGTAGCTTTATGTATAGGATAAAAATTCTTCTTGTAACAATTATATTGTCGTTGTTTTCTTTTGGTACATACGGCCAATGTAATTTTGCAGGGTGGACAGATTCAGGGGTAACTGTAACACCGACTTCCACATCGCAATTTACACCCAATATTCAAGCAGGTGAATATTTTTTAATGAATGTAACAAACGGGGTAAATTATACTGTCCGCTCTTGTAGTGCCGCTTGGGATACGCAATTAACGCTTTACGATACATCAGGGAATTTTATTGTTTATAATGACGATTCATGTGGCCTTCAGGCCGAAGTTTCATTTACAGCTACATTTACAGGCCAAGTCAGGGTAATATTAACTCGGTTTAATTGTGCTGCAACTGCGAATGTTGCAACAATAGAATATGTTGGAGTCGTACCCATTAATATTAATGGTGGCGGAGTAGTAACGTGTTCGGGCCAGTTTACAGATTCAGGAGGTGCCGGTGGCAATTATAGCAATAATGAAGGCTTTACGTATACAATATGCCCGGATCAAGGAGGTGCCGTAATAACCACAAATTTTACAGCGTTTAATGTTGAGGCCGGTTTTGATTTTCTATACGTATATGACGGTATTGATACCAGTAACTTAATCGCTGTATATGATAATTCAAATATCCCAAACACCATAACCTCTACAGATGCAACAGGTTGTTTAACATTTGTATTTACTTCTGACGGTTCTGTTACACGAAGTGGTTGGACAGCAGATGTGTCGTGTTCGGTACCTACTACCGGACTCTCAATAAACAGTGTTTATGTTGATGAAAGTGCCGGTACCGCTACTTTTACCGTTACAAATACCGGAGCGGCTGTCGCCGGAGGCTTTACCGTAGATTTTACAACTTCAGATGCTACCGCTTCGGCAGGGAGCGACTATACAGCCACTAGCGGAATACTTACTTTTGCAGGTACCTTAAACGAATCGCAAACAATTACAGTAAACATTACCGATGATACACTTTTAGAGATTGATGAGCAATTTAATGTAACCCTGTCAAATTTAAGTACCGGTAGTATTAATTTAGTAAATAGCATAGGAACAGCCGTTATTGGAGATAATGACTTAGTAGTTGCTGCAGATCAACCTTTAGTACTGGTAGAACAATTTAACGGGTATACAGATTACGTTTCTACCGGAAACACACTTCGTGCCAATAGCAATACCGTTAATACATGTACCATAGTGGCTTCGTCAAGCAATACGTTAACCTCACCGATGACAGCAGGGGCAACCATTGAAAAAGCATATCTATATTGGGCACATTCAGGTACCATACCCGATTTAGAAGTTACCTTTGAAGGGAATTCGGTTGTTGCAGAAACCGTTTACGGAACCCTTTCAAATACATTTCACAGTTTACGGGCAGATGTTACCAATATAGTCAATTCTATTCCAAACCCATCAGCAAATACCTATGATTTTTCTGATTTAACAATTGACAATACAGGTTCGTATTGTTCAGGAAACGTAACTTTAGGAGGCTGGTCTTTGGTAATTTTTTATTCAGATCCGGTACTTCCGGCAGCTTCCATAAATTTATATCAAGGTTTTGCTGCAGAACAAAATTCATCCTCTTCATACCCTTTATCAGGCTTTTATGCAAATAATATTACCGGGGCAAAAGCGACATTTCTTTCTTGGGAAGGCGATTCAAACCTCCTTGGCTCCGAACGGCTTTCAGTAACAAGCCAATCAGGAACCACAACTACGTTAACCGGTGATGGAGGGCAAACAGGTAACAACCCTTTTAACTCGACTATCTATGATAATACCGTA
>DRQI01000512.1 GCA_011330545.1 Flavobacteriia bacterium | reverse complement strand
ATTTTTCAGCAGAGGTCAAATCATTAATTAAAAATTTTAAGCCTGATGCATTGGTGTACCTGCCTTTTCAATCGAGTACTTTTGCCAGTTATTTACGGTTAAAAGTATTAGCAGCTTTTGCCAAAAAGGCAAGGCCTGTGTTTATTGCCTTACAACCCAAACCGTTAAAAAAGTGGCAACAGGGTTTTGTCAAGTTTATAAAACCCAAAATGGCATTGACGCCGTCACCAACGTTAAAACAGTTTTGGGATACTATTGAGGTGCCTAACAAAATTATCCCGTTGCTTACTGACCTGACAATTTTCAAACCTATTGGCGATATAACTACCAAAGAAAAATTACGAAAAAAATACAGCCTTCCGGTTGAAGCCACTATCATATCACACATGGGGCATTTGAATGAAGGGCGCAATTTACAAACGCTAATACCTTTACAACAAGCGGGTTTTCAAGTAGTTATATTAGGAAGCAGTTCAACGCCTACAGATGCCGTAGGAACAAAATCGATAAAAAACACCCTATTAGCATCAGGAATTATTATTATCGACAGGTTTATCAAGCATATAGAAGAGATTTACCAATTGTCAGATATTTACATATTTCCGGTGGTTAAAAAAAATAGCTCTATCGGTATGCCCTTATCAATTCTAGAAGCAAGAGCTTGTGGTATTCCGGTTATTACTACCAATTACGGCAGTATACAAACCTATATGGAAGATGATTTTGGAGGAATTAAATATTCAGAGCCAAATGAATTCTTAAGAGCGGTTACCGAAATCAGTACAAAACCAACCCAAACCTTTATTAAAACAAAAGTGTCTGAGTTAAATAATTCATTCTATGACACGTTATATACACAAATCGACCCATAATGGATTTTACCTTACAGAAATATAAAGAATTGTTAGAAACCTTACGGGATGAAGGATATTCTTTTCAAACATTTGAAGAATTCATAAAAAGCCCCAATGATAAAGTAGTGGTGTTACGGCACGATGTAGACAGAAGGGCTATCAATGCAACATGGCTTGGTAAAATAGAACAATTG
Source organism: Flavobacteriia bacterium (assembly GCA_011330545.1). Taxonomy (GTDB): domain Bacteria; phylum Bacteroidota; class Bacteroidia; order Flavobacteriales; family Flavobacteriaceae; genus Aureibaculum. Next base: position 2,445 of record DRQI01000512.1, on the reverse strand, counting down.
CTAGGCCTTAAAGGCAGTTATTATTTTAGGATAGTACCCGAAAGTAACCGGAAAGATGTCATCGATGAAATTGTTGCCATGGGCCACGAAGTAGGGTATCACTATGAAGACTTAGGCATGGCCAAAGGAAATTTTGAAAAAGCATTTAAAAATTATCAGAAGAATCTGGCCTATTTCAGAACCTATTATCCGGTAACAACCATTTGTATGCACGGCAGCCCCGAAAATAGTATCGACAACCGCCAGTTATGGGAAAAATATAATTATAAAGAAAACGGTATCATTGCCGAGCCCTATTTTGATGTAGATTATGATGAAGTATTTTATATTACCGATACCGGTAGGGCATGGAACAAAAAAAGTGTGATTTTAAGAGATAAAGTGCAGACAAAAATTGAGATACCTATTAAGAGTATCGACCATATGATGGCACTTATCAAACAGGGCAAATTACCCGATAAATTGATTATCAGTACACACCCGCACAGGTGGTTTAATGTTGGGGCATTGTGGTTTAATGAATTGATAATGCAAAACATTAAAAATGTTGTAAAAGCTGTATTGGTAAAATATAGAAAGTAAGATGAAAAAAAAATATTGTTTATTATCAAATGATGTAGAAACCACATCGATATGGCATAATACCTTACGCGATAAAACGGGTTATAAAGTATTAACCGAAGGGATGCCTTTGTTATTAGATTTATACGAAAAATATAATGTAAAGTCAACCTTTTTTTTTACCGGATACATTGCCAAACTATATCCTGAAATTGTAAAAATGGTTCTACCTTATGGGCATGAAGTTGGCAGTCACGGGCTTTCACACGAAAAAGAAGATGGTTTTGATGTAATGCCGTTACAACGGCAAATAGAACATTTACAAACCTCAAAAAAAATCATTGAAGATATTGCAGGCGCTGAAGTAATCTCTTTTAGGGCACCGGCATTGAGAGTAAATAATGATACCGCTATTGCTTTAAAAGAAGCAGCGTATAAGATTGACAGTTCTGTGGCTTCGCAACGTTTTGATATGTTCATGTCTTTTGGCGGATTGAAAAAATTAAATTGGCTTACAGCACCAAGGTTACCCTATAAAACAAGCGAAACATCCTTGTTTAAAAAAGGAAACGGTACGATTATAGAAATCCCCTTAAGTGCTTCTTTTATCCCGTATTTGAGTACCACTATGAGGGTTTTTCCGAATTTGACAGCGATACAGCGGAATTTAATGGCTTTCGAATCTTCAAAAACCGGCAAACCCATTGTTTTTGATACACATCCTAATGAGTTTATTGATGAAAGCGATGAAGAAAGAAAAATTAATAAAAGGTCAAAAAACGTGGCGGCTGCTTTCTTACAAGACACCGTACGCTCGAAACTCAAAGTTAAAAATTTAGGAAAAAAAGGATTGAAGATATACGAGCGGGAAATTAGTTATTTCGAAAAACAAAAGTTCCATTTTTGTACCATTCAAGAGTATTGCAAACAAACCGGACTACTACCATGAGAATATTTATCATTACAATGGATGACCCCATCCAAACCTATCGTTTTATCAAAGAGATTATCGATGCCAAAGAAGATGAAATTGTTGGGTTGGCAGTCCCTAAAGGAAATAGATTAACACTTTCAAAAGGTAAATCAAAATATACCTATGTCTTATCATTACTGTTAATTATGGGGCCTTGGCATTTTTTCACTTCTTCGGTAAAGACCGTCGCTTTTAAAATTAAGAAAAAACTACATGCTTTAGGAATAGCAAAGAGCCCTTCTATTGCCGCTTATGCAGCTTCTAAAAATATCCCGACAAGGTACATCACAACGCCTAACAGTAAAAAGTTTCGAGAATATTTAGAAACCTTAGGCCTCGATATTATCATCAACCAAAGCCAGAATATTATTAAAAAAGAATTATTGAGTATTCCGAAAATTGGGGTACTCAATCGCCACAATGCATTATTGCCTAAAAATAGGGGAAGATTGACACCTTTTTGGGTAGTTTTTAATGGAGATAAAGAAACCGGGGTATCAATTCATTTCGTAGAAGAAGGAATAGATTCTGGCGATATTGTGGTACAAAAAAAATATACAGTTTCAAAAAAGGATAATTTTAATAGTATTGTTAAAAAGAATTATGCCATTGCTTCAAAAGCAATGATTGAAGCATTAAACCTATTGAATTCTGATTCGTATCAGTTGATTCCGAATGATGATGATAAGGCAACGTATAATACAACACCTACTTTTAAAGAAGCATGGGCATATAGAAAAAAAGTATGGAAATCATATTTCAAATAAAAGTTGAATAACGGATTGCGATAGTACAGCCTTAAGCAGTCATTTCTTAAACCCGCATTAAGTATTTGTGAGGGTTCAAACCCAACGGCCGTGGGGTTTTTCTCAAGAGAAGTACCCCGAAGCTTCGGAGCCGCTATGATGAAT
>DRQI01000511.1 GCA_011330545.1 Flavobacteriia bacterium | reverse complement strand
CCAAAACAATTGCCAAATTGTTGAATTTCTACTGCAAAACCATTGACACCTTCCTTAAAATTAGCATTTACGGCTTTTATTGCCGAACTGATTGCCAAGGGTGAATTTCTTATGATTTTACCGGCAATTTTTTCTGCTAAGGGCAACAATTCTTCTTGTGGCACTACATAATTTACCAACCTGTATTGTAAGGCATCTTCTGCTGAAATCATCGCGGCGGTCATAATCATTTCCATCGCTTTTCCTTTACCCACCAATTGTGGCAAACGTTGTGTGCCTCCATATCCGGGAATGACCCCTAGACTTACTTCAGGCAATCCCATCTTTGCATTGTCAGAGGCTATTCTAAAATGGCAGGCCATAGCCAATTCTAACCCTCCGCCTAACGCAAATCCATTGACTGCTGCAATTACCGGTGTTGCCAAATTTTCAATAAAATCAAATAGTAACTCTTGGCCTTGCTTGGCAAGATTGGCGCCTTCGGCTACGTCAAAATCAGCAAATTCAGAGATATCAGCACCGGCAACAAAAGCTTTTTCGCCACTTCCGGTAAGAATGATAACACGGGTATTTTTATCTAAATCGGCTTTGGCAAAAGCATCGTGTAACTCTTGAATGGTCGCTTTATTAAGGGCATTTAATTTTTTAGGACGGTTGATAACAATAGTAGTAATTGCTTGATTTTCTGAAACTGAAATAGTTGAATAATGCATTTGTCTTTATTTTATCACAACCCTTTTTTGGGTTCGTTATTATTATGTAATTATTCAGGCACTTACATTTTGTTCATAAAATGGAGCGTCTGAATAGTTATATTTTTATTTATTCTTTTGGGATGATCACGGTAAAAACACTCCCTTTTTGTACTTCTGAAGTAAAGGTAATACTTCCGCCGTAAGCCTCCGCAATATTTTTTATCATAGGCAAGCCTAAGCCCATTCCACTTGATTTGGTAGTAAATTTGGGTTCAAAAACTTTGTTTTTATCTTCTTCGCTTATCCCTCTTCCGTTATCGGCAACGCTAATAATGACATTGCCATTATCTTCGCTAACCCTTACTTCTATTTTGGGGTTTTCTTTTCCTTCTAATGATTGAATTGCATTTTTAACCAAATTTGTCACAATTCTAATCAATTGTGTTTTGTCTAATTTCGCTATTAAAATATCCTTTTCGTGAAAATAGTGAATATATTCTTCGTGAAAAATATCCAATGCCAATTTTACTACTTTTATCACATTGAGCTTTTCCCTTTTTTGTTTTGGCATTTGTGCAAAACTCGAAAATGCTGAAGCGATAGAGCTCATCGTATCAATTTGTTGAATTAGCGACTTGCTAAACTCACTTAATTTTGTTTTGATATTCGGGTCATTACAATCAAAACGCTGTTCAAAACTTTGTACACTCAACCGCATTGGCGTTAACGGATTTTTTATTTCATGGGCCACTTGTTTTGCCATTTCGCGCCAAGCCTGTTCGCGTTCGCTCTTAGCTAATTTTACGGCACTTTCTTCTAACTCATCAACCATACTGTTATAGGCATTTACCAAATGGTAAATTTCTTCGCTGGCATTTTTTAAAATAATTTTTTCATTGCGTTTATCAAAGGCCGTCCCACTCATTTTTTCGCTTACCGTTTTGATAGATTTGGTAATGTATTTCGAGATAAAATACGCTACTGCAATGGCGATCAGTAACATAATTAAATACACGAGGCCCAAACGTGCTAAAAATTCTTTTAATTCTTTTTTCTGAAAAGAATCATCATTTAAATAGTGAACATGAAGAATTCCTATGGGTTTGAATTTATTATCATTGATATATGTATAGGCCGATTGATATTTTCTGCCTTGAGGGGTAACTTTATCAACTACAAAACTATGATTCGGGTCATTTGCAATTCGGGTTAGTGTTTTCTTGGAGATATGATTCTTTGAAGAGTCTCCAGTAAAATCTGATGTAGAGCTAACAAGTAATTTCCCGTCAAGGTCAAAAATAAAAATATCCAATCGGTTGATTTCTGATATATCATAGATTTCTTCCCTAAAAATTCGGTCTAAGTATGCTGTTGTTACAGGATAGGTAGTACGCATCAATTTAATATCGATGGTTCGCTTAATGGTATTTTCTTTGCGTAACAACCGCCCTCTGTGATAGTCTTTGGTTTGTTCATTGTAGTGATAAACGGCAACAACGGCAATCAAAATAGATGCCAGTACCACCAATAGAATCATGGCCAAAAAAATACGGGTCCGCAGTGAAAATTTTTTGAGCTTCATTTATAAAAATATTGGTAAATATAGCAAATATCATTCCTTAATATAAGGGAGTACTCAGTATTTTATAAAATGTATTGATTCCGTATTTTATATTTTTAATTTTAAGATTTTCATTCGGGCTATGCTGATTATTATCAGGATTCACCATCGGAACAATAATTGCCGGAATTTTCAACTCATTGATGAATGAAGCAATGGGTACGGTACCGCCCATAATGCGTATTTTAACCACAGGCTTACCGTCAATACCTTTGACAGTTTCTTCTAGCCACTTTGCAAATGGAAGGTTCATATCGGTTCTAAAAGGGTGGGTTATTGAACCACTTTCAAAGGTAACAATCTTATCGTATTGCAAGCGTTCTTTTACGGTTGGTATGGTATCGGTAATATAAAACCCTTGGTTTTTAATGTGCTGTTTAATTAATTCTTTTAACCGTTTTCCATCACTTTCGGGCACTAAACGTATGTCTATGGCTGCTGTGGCCGTTGCCGGCACAATGGTTCTTGCTTTTTTACCGATCCAGCCCGATGACAATCCTCTAATGTTCAACGATGGGTATTGAAGGGCTTCTTGATAAAAACTACCAACGGTTTCAGGAGATTTAACCGCTAAATTCTTCAAAATACTTTCTTCATTATCGGGTACGCTTTTTAATATGGCTTGTGTGGGTTTGTCAATGGTAATTCCGTCATAATATCCTTTGATAATAACTCTCCCGTTGGCATCTTTAAACGTAGCAAGTAGTTTTGCCAAGCGAAACCCGGGATTGGGTGCGTAGTTGCCATAATGCCCGCTATGTTGTGGTTTTATGGGCCCATAGGTGGTGATATTGATAGTAGTTACGCCTCTACATCCGAAAACCAAGGTAGGATTATCTGAAACATGCAAGGGCCCGTCATTAATAATTAAAAAATCAGCGGCTAATAAGTCTCTGTATTTTTTAACTGCGTTGGGCAGCGGCTTACTGCTTTTTTCTTCTTCGCTGTCTAAAATTACTTTTATATTAAACGGAAGGGTTTTATGATTTTTTTTGAGTAGGTCAATAGCATTTAAGAACATGACAATGGGGCCTTTATCATCAGCTGTTGACCTTCCGAAGATACGCCATTCTTCTTTTATGGCCCCTTCTATTTTTGACCAATTTATTGTTTTCAAGGCATTGCCGTCTTTTGTTTTTAAAACCGCTTGATACGGGTTTTTCTGATGCCATTTAGCCGTATCAACTGCCTGTCCGTCAAAATGCATGTAAAACAATATTGTTTTTCTATTTTTTTTATCAGAAAGTTCGGCAAAAAAAAGTGGCTGCCCTTCGGTTTGTAAAACTTTTGTTGCAAAGCCCCTATTGGTAAATTTTTGTTGTAACCAAACGATATTTTTCGAAATAT
>DRQI01000510.1 GCA_011330545.1 Flavobacteriia bacterium | reverse complement strand
GCATTTATTGATTAGAAATATTATCTAGATGTCATTCTGATCCTGAGCATTCGAGAGAGGAGTCTCTATTGAAATAATGGTCTTTATATTAAATATTAAAAAACATTATTAATTGATTATCAGACATTTAAATACGGTTTATATGATAGAAAACCTATTACGCCTTCAAACCCTTAGCCCATGGCTGTTGGGTTTGAACCCTAATAACGACTCATTAATACATAATGCAGGTTAAAAAAACAGCTTTTAAAGATAAAAAAGCGGGTTTATGGAGTTAATTTCTCTAAAACTTCGAGAAGCTCTTTTTTTACCAAGTCGTATTTTTTAAATAATAAAAAGTGATTGGCATCTTTTACAGTGATGGGTTTGAGGATACTATCAGTTACATTTTTGGTGATAAAAGCCATATTTTTATAAGGCACAATTTTATCTTTGGTTCCGTGATAATATGTGATAGGGGTTGTCAAAGATTTCCAATTTGGCAGCATTTTAGTGAGTTCATCGGCATGTGCCATCTTTTCTTCATCAGATACTTTTAGCGCTTTTGAAAATAACCATTTGGTAAGTTTCCATCGTACTAATTTGGCAATTCCGAAATATTTTTCATCTTCGGGTGAAACGGCTCCGGCAATTAATACGGCATATTTGATTTCAGGGTGGTTGTAAATCATTTTAGCCGCAATAGGTACACCAAAAGACCAACCAACCACAACCAAATTATTTAAATGGTGTTTTTCAACTAAGGTATAAATACTTTCGGCTTGTACTTCGATAGAAGTTTCGGCATTGCCATAATCAGAATAACCATAACCTAACCTGTCTACTGTAATAAGATTTGCTTTTTTAGCCAAGACTTCATCTTTTAAATAATCAAAAAAGTTATCACTTGAACCGGGAGCCCCATGTATAAAGAGGATAGTTGGTAAATCAGTATTTATAGGCTTGGCAGCAATATACCGAATGGTTTTGCCTTTAAAATCTTCACGATAAATACGGGGTTTTTTATCTTCTTTTTTAAATTCTTTATAAATGCGCTTGTCACTAACTTTAAATGACATACACGAATTGAACATACTTATTAAAAGTAGAAATAATAATGAAAAAACACTTTTCTTTTTTTTAAAAAGCTCCATATTTTAAACCGTTAAAAACGCTATTTTTTGCCGTTACTTAAATTTTATCTTGTAAATATACATAAACTCACGTTGAATTCGTTTTATGAAAAAAATAATGAAAGTTATCTATGCGCTGTGAAAGTTGGGTTTTTTACAGAAGAATTCTATTTAAATTACAATAAAGATTTGTTTCTTTGTGATGGTCTAAACAAGATTATATGTCAATAATAGTCGAAAATATTACTAAAACTTACGGAACTCAAAGAGCATTAGATGCAATTAGTTTTACAATTGAATCGGGGCAAATCGTTGGTTTTTTAGGGCCTAACGGCGCAGGAAAATCTACTATGATGAAAATTATAACCACCTATATTTCTCAAAATGAAGGCCTTGTAGAAGTAAACGGATATGATGTGCGTACCGAACCAATGTCAGTAAAACAGTCTGTAGGTTATTTACCCGAGCACAATCCGCTGTATTTAGAGATGTATGTAAAAGAATATATTCAGTTTAACGCTTCGGTGCATAAGGTATCAAAAGGCCGTATAGAAGAAGTTATCGAACAGGTTGGATTGACTCCTGAAATACATAAAAAAATAAAACAACTTTCTAAAGGATACCGGCAACGTGTTGGGTTGGCAGTAGCGTTATTACATGACCCTAAAGTGCTGATTTTAGATGAACCTACTACGGGATTAGACCCGAATCAATTAATAGAAATTAGAGGGTTGATTCGAGAAATTGGCAAGACAAAAACCGTACTTTTTTCTACCCATATTATGCAAGAAGTTGAAGCGGTATGCGATAGAGTAATTATTATCAATAAAGGAAAAATTGTTATCGATAAAAAACTCAATGAATTAAAAAACGATGCTGAGCAAATTATAGAAGTTGAATTTGATTTACGCGTAGAAGAAAAATTACTGTACGAAATTCCGAAACTCTCTAAAGTAATCAATCTCTATGAAAATACTTGGCAATTGACTTTTAATACAAGCAATGATATGCGGCCTGCAATCTTTGATTTTGCACATGATAACGGACTTAAATTATTACAGTCTCAAGTAAAAAATCAGAATTTAGAGAGTTTGTTTAGAAGTTTGACCAATTAATTTTTTAGGTCAGTAGGAGGGTATCCGCTAAAAATCTTTTCAAAAGTTAGCCTAAGATAATCGCTTTTCGCTTTCGGGGTAATTCGTTTTTTAAACCTTCCTTCATAGGTTCCTTGCCAAATCAAAATATCGTTGGCTACGTCTACCAAATCAACTTTAAAATATTGTGTCAATGTATTTGACCGTATGGGGATACCTCCGCTGATACCCACGCCTACATTGCTGCCTCCGGTACCCAATCCTATACCGATACTATTTGTACTGGGGGTTTCATATTGTTCAGAATGAATATTTACATAAAGGTCAGGGTTGGCGCTTCTTTTAAAACCTTTAGCTGCCAGTGTATTTTCAACCTGCCGAATTACTCTGGCACTGTCTAATTGACTCATATTTAGTTGTATCTCAGGATAAAAATCAAACGTTTTATACGTGTCAAAATTTGCCTCTTTGTCATAATCATAAACCACTTTTGGGGCAACACATGAAAATAAAAACAGAAGGCTCACTACTAAGACAAAAGGTATATATGTTATTTTTTTCATGGTTTCTTCTATTTACGTTTTACAATTATTTTAAAAATAATAATGAAAGTGATGCAACGGTATAGCCACAATTACCTTACCAAAGGTACAAAGGGCTTTGGCAATTACCAAAATGTATTGACTTCTTACGAGTGGGTATCAAGTTAAAAGAAAATTAACTAACCCCAATACTATCGTGTACCATAGCCGGGTTGCCATCATTCCACAGTGTTAAAATATCTGTAGCCACACTGGCTCCGCTACCACAGGCAATGGCAAACTGACTGCGCCAACCCGCTAATACACCGGCAACATAAATACCATCGGTAACAAGATGGTTTGTGTTTCTTAACTGGATACGCTCTTTGGCAGCTGGTAGTTTTTGATGAGGTGCTACATATTGTTGTAAGCCTTCTATATGAAATAAATTAGACGGGCCAACGGCTACAACAACAATGGCTGTTTTGTATTGATTCTTATTGGTGTAAACAGTAAAATTTCCGGCTTCGCCTTCAATTTTCACTACTTTTTCCTTTTCTATTTGAGTAACATGAGGATATGTTTCTGCCAATTGTTGTTTGCCGTTTTCTAAAATTTCTTTTCCGGTAGTTCCGGCTTTTAATCCTAATACATTATTAAACAAACCACTGGCCAATGCTGATGTTTTTTGGTGCATTATAATTCCAATTTTTTTATCGGAAGCAAAAGGTTTTTGTTGTGCAGAGCCCAATATCAAAGCACATGACATTCCTGCAGCTCCCCCTCCAATAATTAAGACCTCAAATGAATTCATAGTATTTAGATTTTAATCGATTAAAAAAAGTAATTGGCAAAATTAAAATAATTTAATGAAGCAAGCCTTGGATATTAGCAGTAAATAATTTTACCGCAATTGCCAATAAAATAACACCGAATATCTTACGGATGATTTTAATTCCGTTTTTACCGATAAACCGTTCAATTTTAGTAGAAGTTTTTAAAACGATATAGATAACAATAACATTTAATATTACAGCAATGATAATATTTTGAATGGCGAATTCAGCCCTTAGCGACAACAGTGTTGTCAAACTACCGGGGCCGGCAATTAGCGGAAATGCTAGCGGAAATACCGAAGCTGTTAAAGCATCATCATCATCTTCTTTGTAGAGGGTAATTCCCAAAATCATCTCCAAGGCCAAAAATAATAGTATGAAAGCTCCGGCAACGGCAAAAGAATGTTCATCAATACCGATGAGGGTTAAAATACTTTTTCCCAAAAATAAAAAAACCACCATAATAAAACCTGCTATTAAAGATGCTTTTTCACTTTGAATGTGTCCGGCTTTTTTACGTAAGTCTATGATAATAGGGATGTTGCCAATGACATCAATAACGGCAAATAAAACCATAAATGCAGTAAATATTTCTTTAAAATTTAGGCTCATTTAAATTATTATTATTTGGCAAATGTATATAAACTCATCAAAATAAAATACTTTTGCCTGGTCAAAGAATAATAATTATGTTTCAATTAGGAAAGACCATTGTTTCAGAAGAAATCATTGAAAACGACTTTTTATGTAATCTATCGGCTTGTAAAGGCACTTGTTGTATTGACGGTGAAGGAGGAGCGCCTTTAGAAGAACAAGAATTGAAAATATTGATGGATATCTATCCGAAAGTAAAACCTTTTTTAACAAAAGAAAGTATTGATACTATTGAACAGCAAGGCCTGTTTGTTACACATGAAGGCGAGTATGAAACTCCGCTAATCAATGGTGCCGATTGTGCCTATGTAATTTTTGACGATAAAGGCGTAGCACTATGTGCTATTGAAGAGGCTTACAATCAAGGTGAAATCGATTGGAAAAAACCCATTTCGTGCCATTTGTATCCGATACGAGTGCAAGACTATTCAGAATTTGCTGCTGTAAATTATCACAAATGGCAAATTTGTGATGCTGCCTGTACCTTGGGAAAAGAGTTACAGGTGCCTATTTATAAGTTTGTAAAAGAAGCCTTAATTAGAAAATTTGGCGACGATTGGTATGCTGAGTTAGAGAAAGTTGCAGAAAAACTTAAAAAACAATAAATAAAACAACAAATTTTCTTTCTGTAATGTGTAAAATATTTTTGTTGAAAATGAATCAACCCAACAGGTTATTTTTTCATTTTACGCCGAATGATAGAAACCCAATAAACTTCGCTAGTAGGTGAAATGTTAATTTTTTAAAATACTGATTTTCAATATTTTATATGTTAAATTAATGTTAAGAAAAAAACGGGATTTTTGACTTTTGTTAAAAACTTCTCTTGTTTTGTGAATAATTATGATTTTCATTTTTCATTAAAAAATCAAATATTTGTTGCATCCGGTTTTGACCAAAAAATCCAGCTATCTAACTTTTCTAAAAAAGTCAATTTAAAATGTCACAAGTAGAGCCCATTTTACAGCCTAATGCTAACAGATTTGTAATTTTTCCTATTCAGCACCATGATATTTGGGATTGGTATAAAAAACAAGAAGCTAGTTTTTGGACAGCAGAAGAAATTGATTTACACCAAGATGTGATTGATTGGGAAACAAAATTAACCGATGACGAACGCTATTTTATCAAACATATACTTGCCTTTTTTGCAGCTTCGGATGGTATCGTTAATGAAAATTTAGCCGAAAATTTTATTTCAGAAGTACAGTATACCGAAGCAAAATTTTTCTACGGTTTTCAAATTATGATGGAAAATATCCACTCTGAAGTATATTCGTTACTCATCGATACCTATATAAAAAATGAAGCCGAAAAAGACGAACTTTTTAGGGCTATTGAAATATTTCCTGCCATAAAAAAGAAAGCCGAATGGGCATTGAAATGGGTAGAAAGCCCAAGTTTTGCAGAACGGCTCATTGCTTTTTCTGCCGTTGAAGGTATTTTCTTTTCAGGAGCCTTTTGCTCTATTTTTTGGATGAAAAAAAGAGGATTGTTACCCGGACTTACTTTTTCAAATGAATTGATTAATAGAGACGAAGGCTTGCATGCCGATTTTGCAGTACACCTGCACCAAAACCACATGGTAAATAAAGTGCCAAAAGAGCGCATTACAGAAATATTAGTAGACGCCTTAGATATAGAACGTGTATTTATAACAGAATCATTGCCCGTAAGTTTGATTGGGATGAATTCAAAATTAATGACACAATATTTAGAATTTGTTACCGATAGGCTATTACAAGAATACGGTTGTGACAAAGTATACAATGTTTCAAACCCCTTTGATTTCATGGAAATGATTTCTTTAGAAGGCAAAACAAATTTCTTTGAAAAACGTGTTTCAGAATATCAAAAAGCCGGTGTAAAATCAGGCGGTACCGGAGATATTAGCTTTGATGCAGATTTTTAGCTATTTTGAGGGATACTATAGATACTAATGGATACTGAGATACTAATGGATACTGAGATACTAATGGATACTGGGATACTAATGGATACTGGGATGCTATGGATACTGAGATACTAATAGATACTGAGATACTATGGATACTGAGATACTAATGGATACTGAAATACTTTGGATACTGAAAAACATCAATAGTATCGTAAGCAAAGCGAACCGGTATCAACAGTATCACGAACGAAGTGAGCAAGCATCAATAGCATCGTAAGCAAAGCGAACCAGTATCAACAGTATCACGAACGAAGTGAGTGAGCATCAATAGCATCGTAAGTAAAGAAAGCGAACCGGTATCAACAGTATCACGAACGAAGTGAGTGAGCATCAATAGCATCGTAAGCAAAGCGAACCGGTATCAACAGTATCGCGAACGAAGTGAGTGAGCATCAATAGTATCATAAGCAAAGCGAACCAGTATCGCGAACAGAGTGAGTAAAAGATATGAGTTATAAAAAATTACAAATTTGGGAATTATCTCGAACTTTAGTAATTGATATTCATGAGATGTCGTTAAAATTACCGACTCATGAAAAGTTTGAAGAAGGAAGTCAAATTAGACGCTCTATGAAATCTGTCAAATCGAATATAGTAGAAGGTTATGGAAGAAGAAAATATAAAAATGATTATATTAAATTTATTATTTATGCATTAGCATCAAATGATGAAACTATAGACCATTTAGAGACATTGTTTGAGACAAAATCATTAACAGATAAATCACTATATCAAAATTTGCACGATAGATTACAAACGTTAGGAATTAAAATTAATAATTATTTAAAAAGTATAGAAAAAAGACATAATAAATTTGATTAATAGCATCGAAAGCAAAGCGAACCGGTATCAACAGTATCGCGAACGAAGTGAGCAAGCATCAATAGCATCGAAAGCAAAGCGAACCGGTATCAACAGTATCGCGAACAAAGTGAGCAAGCATCAATAGCATCGAAAGCAAAGCGAACCAGTATCAACAACATAGCGAACAAAGTGAGCAATCATCACAGCACCGCAAACAAATTATAATAAAATAAACCAAAATTAACCAACCACCCTAAAAAAAAAGAGATATGTATGTAGTAAAAAGAGACGGCAAAAGAGAGCCGGTAATGTTTGACAAGATTACCGCAAGAGTACGT
>DRQI01000509.1 GCA_011330545.1 Flavobacteriia bacterium | reverse complement strand
CAATTTCGGATGTTTTGTAGATATCGGAATCAAAGAAAGTGGCTTAATCCATATTTCTAACTTGTCGGATACTTTTGTAAAAGATGTAAATGCCATTGTGAGTTTACACCAACAAGTGATTGTAAAAGTGTTGGTTGTTGATGTGGTGAGAAAACGTATTCAGTTAGCTTTGAAGACTAAAGCTGAGAAATTTTGAATTTAAATATACTTTTAAAAATATTATTCAAACGAATCACCTTCATCTAATACTTCTCCTTTCTTTTTATCGTTTTTTCTTGGGGAAAGTTTGTAAATCAAATAGCCAAATCCCAACACAAAGTGTAAGATTACTACCACCATGATAAAATAGTACCAAAAGTTTGAATCGCGCATGGTTTTGTTTTTTTACAAAGTTACAAGTATCACAACAATTCTAATTGTAATCAATGTTACGAAAAAATATAGTTTATAGATTCTTAGGCTGTACCTCTCTCTGAATGACAGTAGAATTTCATATATATGTTAACGCTTCTTTCCGACAGTTTGCAGGAATGTTCCCGGAACGCCAAAAATTGACAGGCTTTCAATGGCAATTTGGAGCTGTGTAGCGGTATCTGAATTATAGAATATTAATGAGGCTTTACCATTAATATCTGTACTCACGGATGGATTCCAATACAAAGTTGTCCTGTAATCGGGAATTGCGCGTTTTTCTAGTTTTTTGTCATATTTAGGAACATAAAATTCTCTTGCTGCGGAGTATCCTTGCATAGTAAACTCAGGAGAAAGTATATCAGTATCATAATTTATTCCTCTTTTGGTATAAATAATAATTACTCCTCCTGCCCCTCTCATACCATAAATAGCTGTAGAAGGCCCTTTAAGCACTTCAACTCTTTCTATATCAAATGCGTTTAAATTCCTTATCGCATCCGGTACGGGTTTTGCACTGATAGACCCAAATCCTTTCCGTGAATCCGGCTCGTTACTTTCTGACTCAAAATATACGCCATCAACAATCCATAGAGGAGTTCCTAAATTTCTAATTTGAACGTTCGTATTAGGCCCTGAACCTGAAACCTTAACCCCTGAAAGGGTTCCTAAAAGGTACAAAAAATTTCTGTTTGGGGGATAATCTTCCATATATAAGGTGGCATCGGGTGTTACCCCATAATTAGATTCTGTTGCTGCCCTCCTTTTTTCTGCCCTCTTTGCTTGTACTACCACTTCTTTTAATTTGACCGGTTCTTTTTCACCGTACTTTATCCTAAAAATAGAATCGGCTTGTTGTTTTAATGCACTTATCTCTATGTATTTCTTTTCTTTTTCTTTCTGCACTAAAGCCACCGATTGTTTTAAGCTGTTAAAATGTGGTAACGGCAACATTGCTTTTGTATTTTTCTTTTTATCGAGTAGAATCTGAACATCTATAGGTTTCTTATTGCGGTATGCATTGAATACCAATTTCAAAGAATCGCCATAGTTTACATTATTTATTACAAACCTGCCTTTTGAATCTGTTTTAGTGGTATACATTTCGATATTGTATTTATCATTATATCCCGTAATCATATCTAACGTTGCATTTGTTAACAAGTGATTATATAGGGTTTTTGCAGTACCCGAAATACTTAAGCCTTCATAGAAAGGAAATTTTTTGATTGAGTCAAACCGCTGCTGCTGTATTTTTTCCCAATTAAACCGCCTCCAGCCATGTGTGAGCATCACCAAATCTAACCTTGATCTTGTAGCGGGTTTTTGGTCTTTAAAAAAAGATGCCGGATTTTCTATGTTCCCTTTCACCTCAGATTGTAATAAAAAGTAGCTTAGCATATTTGCTGCATTTGTTTCTTTGGGTACTCTACCGGCATCTGTAACGGCTATAGAAAAATCTGTAAAAACCGGCCTGCCATCTGTATCTGTAATCAACACATCTAATACAACCTTATCTCGAGCCTTAAAAGAAGTTGTATGTAATTTGGTTTGAATTACCAATTCTTCTTGGTTGTTTACAAAAACTATACGTTCGCTTTGGGGTTTTTTATCGCTATCAAAAAGTGTAAGTGTCATAACACCGCTAGGAAGCCTGTTTTTCGGGATTTCAAAATCAACAACAGCAGCACCGCCAAATTCAAATTTACCTTGATAATATTTTTTATTTCGCATGTGTCCAAGTACATAAAACGGCTTGTTTTTTAGGTTTTGGCTTGCCAAAATTTTTACCTTTATAGTTCTTGAACTCCTATTGTCAACAGCCATTACATAACCTTGATTTTTAACCTTAGGAAGCGGATAGGTTGAATTATCATCTAATACGGCTATATAAGATTCTCCTTCTTTAGGTTGTAAATAAAAAATTCCGGCACCGCGGTCTATGGCATTCAAATTTGCAACTCGCTTATTTTTTGAATCGATAATTTTCCCCGTTACTTTTTTCCCAAGTCCGTCATTACCTATGGCTTTAAAGGCAATTTTACTTTTTAAATTTACAATGGCATCTCCGCCTTCAGGAAAAAATTGAAGGTCTATCTGCGAATGCTGAGCCAACTCGTATTTTTTATCTATTTGATTATTTATAATGCGAACTGTTTTATAAAAAAAGAACGTGTCATCAAAATTTCGCATCCAGTTGGTATATGCCCTGAGCTGGTAAATTCCTGAAGGTAAATTTTTAGGAATTTGTACAGAACCTTTTCCCCTTCCATTTTTAAGCTCCTGTATTTGTGTACTTATAATCTCATTTTTAGCATTTATCAAATCTACATGGAGTACCTTGCTTTTTATCGAAAAATAGTGATTAGGGCCTAATACTGTATAGGCACTATACCATAATTCTTCACCCGTAGCAGCAATATCTCTATCGGTATGCAAGTATACTTTTTCAACAGCATTAAAATTATTATAATCTCTTACCGTTTTCGTCAATTCTTTGATAAACGGGTCATCTACTAAATCTGATTGTAACATGGCAATTTGTTGCCTGCTGTTTATAAAAATTGACTCAAAAATATTGTCTTTTTCAAAGGCATCAATTACTTCTTTTTCTATCGGAGTTCTTTTTACTATAGGGTTTGCTTCCCAAAATTCTTCATCATAACCAATTTTATTTAACCTTTCCCAATCACTACTGTTTCTCTTAAACCGATTTCCTAATTTTATACGTTTTGTAGGCGTATAATATTGAAAAAACGAAAGATTGGAAGTAGACGACAAATGTGTTTGAAAACGCTTTTCTTCATAATAGTCAAACTCTTGGTCTACTTTTATATAATCAATTACCAAATTTAAAATAGGGTCTTTCTTAAAAACCATTTCATAAGAGAGGGTATAGTTTTTTTTAGAAGAATGCTTTTTTGTAAGCCGAATTAATTTGATATCATCTCGCACAATAGTTCCGGTAACTTTAAGCACATCATACGTTCGGGTATTTATATACACTTTCCCTTTAAATATTGGGACATCATCAAGCCTTCGAGGGGTAAATTGCAACACGGCAATCTTATTGTTTGTTTTACTCATTACATCTAAAACCCTTACTTTATAAAAATTTTCAAGATTAGTGCGTAGTGGAAAAATAAGGTCGTTTGTATCAGGCTGAAACGATTTTACCAAACGTGAGAGAAGTGTAAAATTTTTATTATTGATACTGTTTTTTTTCAAGGCATACCTGCCTTCAATAATTTCCCAATCTTCAATACCTGCCGTATTGTAACGAATGTCAAAAATAATCTCTAAAAATTCTGAGTAGTTTTTTCCGTTTTTTGCTTTTTGGCGATACAGTGCCCTTCCGTATTTTTGTGAATACGAGAACTTGCTTATTTTTTGGAATGCTTTATTCGCCAATGCTACGGCATAACCATCATTACCCTTTGTTTGTAATGTAACTTCTTTAAGGGTATGGGTTAAAGGTGATAGCTCAACTACAATGTCTGCGGTTTTTGAAACTGTTACAACTTGCCCTTGATAATTAATATGGGTAAATACTAAGGTAGAAGGCAACGATTCTAGATAAATTACAAACCCTCCTAATTCATTACTCGAAGTACCGGTATACGTATTTCCGATGACAATATTACAAAAGGGTACGCCCTCTCCGGTTTCTTTATCAATAACTCTTCCTTGAATTTTGTACTTTTTTTGATGTCTTAAATAACTTTTTTTAAGGATGATTTGATGTTGCACTATATAAAAATCAAGATTGCCATTTTTAAACAGTTTAGATAAGACCATTTTAATAGACGCTTTGTTTACTTTAATAGTTACTTTACGGTCTAAATCAACATCATCATTCTTATAAAAAAATCTGAAATCGGTTATACTTTCTATCTTAAAAAGAACCTCTGATAAGGAAACTTCTTTCAAGTCAAGGCTTATTTTTTGCTCTTTCAGTAGTGTTGATTTTGCCATGAGCCCCGAACTTGCAAAACCCAAAACCAACAAGAACAGTATTGCTTTAAAATATTTTTTAGAAATCGTATGGCCTACTTGTTTCATGATATTGATTTATTGGCTGATTGAATTTACCGGTGAAGTAATTATAATTTTATTAGCTTCAATTTTATAATTAAATTGTGTTGATTCTTTAAATATATTTAATACTTCGATTATTGATTCTTTGGTAAATGTTCCTGTATATCGAATATCATTTAAAGGCAATGAATTATTTTCAATATTAACATTATAGTACCGTTCTAATTTTTTAATAATGTTTTCAAAACGCTCATTCTTAAAACTCAGCTGTCCATTTATCCAACTTATATGTTGTTCTACATCACTCTTCGACACTTTAAACATCTTGTTTTTTGCTATCACTTCTTGCCCCGGAAAAAGAAGTAACTTTTTTTCGTTTTTAGAAGTTTCTGACGGTTTACTCACTTGAATACTTCCCTCTTGCAATACTACTGAAGAACTATTTTCATCGTGATAGCTAGACACATTAAATCTAGTTCCTAGCACGCTAATATCCATATCTCTTGTGTGTACAACAAATGTAGAAGCCTTGTTTTTAGCCACGTTGAAATAGGCCTCACCGTCTAAAAAAACCTCACGCATTTTTGCTTTTACAAAAGACACCTGATATTTTAGTTTACTGCCGGTATTGATAAATACAGTGGTTCCGTCAAACATTTTTAATTGAAACCGTTTGCCGTAGGGAACTATCAATTCATTGTACGTTATTTTTAAATTTGTAGCGTTATTTTTTACATAAGCCAATGTACCACCTTCTACCTTCGCTATAATATTGCCTTTTTCATTGCGTATTTCGTCGTTGATATTTTCTTTTATTACTCTAAAAGTACCGTCTTCAAACTTCAATACAATTTGATTGGCGGGGATTTCTTTATCTGTTTGTAAAATCACATACAAACCGATAGTGATACCTATAAATAATAAACCGACGGCTGCGTATTTAAAAATAGCTTTGTACAATTTTGTGGTTGTTCTCTTTTTTTGAAGTGTAATGCTTTTAATCTGTTGATAAGCGGCATCGGTACTTATGTCATTATAGTTTTCATCTAATCTTTGATTAATTATTACAATCTCTTTAAATTCTTCTCTGTTTTCAGGAGACCGCAACCAGCTTTGCAAAGATTTTAATTCTTCATCTGAAATAGTATTTGTTATATATCTAATAATTATATCTTCCAAAATGTTTGCTTATTTATTTCAATGACGTAAAAAAGTTTATTTACCCTTAAGGTTTCTAATATTTTTGTGATATTTACATAATAAATCTACTATTTTTTATTGTGACAGCGCTCATTTGATGGATGAAAATACATTATGGAATAAGGTACAAAAAAATGACACTCAAGCCTTTAAAAAAATTTTCGGCTTGTACTATACTTCCCTATGTACTTATATATTGCAATTTACAAATGACCGTACGAATGCAGAGGATATTGTACAAGACACTTTTATAAAACTTTGGGACAAACGAAATACCATTCAAATCAATACTTCCTTAAAATCGTACTTATTCCGTTCGGCCCATAATGCTTATGTCGATACTTTTAGAAAGAGAAAACAACATGAATCTTTACTTGAAAAACTAAAATACGATGCCCTTATTTCGCAATTAGATGAAAATAATTTTATACATCATCAAAAAATTGAAAAGATAAAAGTTGTCATTGAAACACTACCCAAACGCTGTAAAGAAATCTTGTTGTTAAGCAAGCAAAAAGGATTGAAAAATAAAGAGATTGCAACAATTTTAGGCATTTCTATTAAAACAGTTGAAGCACAACTCTCTATTGCATTTCAAAAGATTAGAAAGGGAATTTGATACTTGGCGAGATATTACTCGAAAAAAAGATACATTTTCACATTTCCTCTTCATCGGCAACTTCTTCTTTCTTTGTATCGTTTTTTCTTGGGGAAAGTTTGTAAATCAAGTACCCAAATCCCAACACAAAGTGTAAGATTACTACCACCATGATAAAATAATACCAAAAGTTTGAATCGCGCATGGTTTTGTTTTTTTGCAAAATTACAAGTATCACAACAATTCTAATTGTAATCAATGTTACGAAAAAATGTAGTTTTTAGGTTCTTCGGCCGTACCTCTCTCTGAATGACAGTTGCATGTCATTCTGAACGTAGTGAAGAATCTCAACAAAATACTATACCTTAACCAATCATATTCTTGTTTTTAGATGCTTCGACGCTCTTTTGGTTGTTCCTCTGAATAGCAACAGAATACAAACAAGAAAAGGGCACCAATAGGTGCCCTAATAACAATTACTTATCCACAGAGAAAATCTCTTTTAACTGCCTTACAATACCTCCATTACCCGAAACGGAAATCTCACCGATTTTGTCGGCAATTTTTTCAACATACTCCATTTCTTTTAACTTGAACAACATCTCATTATCTTCCATCAATTTTGCTGTGTTGAGCAAGCTACGTGTAGAAGCAGTTTCTTCTCGCCTTGTAATGCTATTGGCTTGGGCTTTTTTTTGTGCTACCAAAACCTGATTCATAATCTCTTTCATCTCTCCGGTTAAAATAACATCTCTAATACCACAGTTCAACACGGCTATACCTAATGTATTTGCGGCTTCTCTTACGTCTTCAAAAACAGCTTTTGCTATGTTATCTTTACGTTCGAGCAACTCATCTAAGGTATAAGTACCAATATATGCCCTCAATGCCAATTGCATAGCAATGTACAATTGCTTTTCATAGTCTTTGTTTTCTAACAAGGCTTTTTCAATATCGGTTATTTTATACTGTGTATAAAAGTTAATACGGATAGCTGCCTTGTCTTTTGTCAACAATTCTTGTCCGGCAATTTCTAATTGCAATTGACGTAAATCGGCTTTTACAATTTTAACGGTACTGTTATTTCTCCAGAATTTATACGTTCCTCCTTTCAACGTTTTTACAAATATGTCATCTACCAAAAGGACTGCTTTTTCATACGCAGCAACTTCAAAAATCCTAATGTGTTTTGCCAATTCGTAATTGCTGAATAATGCATTGTCAATCTGTTCTGAAATCTCAATTTTACTCAAGTCTGCAGTGACAAATTTATAATCTATCAAGCCTTTCCAGAAAAGATATCTACCAGCTGTTAGTACACTTTTGAAAATACCATTTTCATACATCAAAACAATTTCGTTGTCTTTTACCTCAACAACTTTAAGCATTGCCTCCAAAGTCTTGTT
>DRQI01000508.1 GCA_011330545.1 Flavobacteriia bacterium | reverse complement strand
AAAGTATTCTATTGATGTCGGTGCCGATGCTGTACTGGAATTTAGTTTTATAGGCTATGCAACTCAAGAAGTTGTTGTAAACGGACGAAGTGTAATCGATGTAAAACTTGTAGAAGACACACAAGCCTTAGATGAGGTGGTGGTGGTAGGTTATGGAACCGTTAGGAAAAAAGATGCTACAGGTTCGGTAGAAACACTAAAGGCAGCCGATTTTAATAAAGGTGTAACAACTTCGCCTCAGCAATTATTGCAAGGTAGGGTTGCCGGTGTTAATATTGTTACCGCTAGTGGCGAACCGGGAAGTGCTACAAATATTAGAATCCGGGGGGCAACATCATTGAGAGCCGGAAACAACCCATTGGTTGTTGTAGACGGTGTTCCTTTAGATAGTAGGGATACGAGCCCTAGTGCTAATAATACGCCCGGATTTGGTTCATCATCATCAACCAATCCCTTAGAGTTTATCAATTCTGATGATATTGCCAGTATAGATATTTTAAAAGATGCTTCTGCCACAGCTATTTATGGATCTCGTGGTGCTAATGGAGTAATATTAATTACTACCAAAAGAGGAAAAAGCGGTAAAACCAAAGTTACCTTATCAACATCTGTAGGATTTAGTGAAATTGCTAATACTATTGATGTTTTGAGCGGTAGGGAGTATGCAGCAGCCCTTGCTTCAGAAGGCGGGTCGCTTTCTAATGATTTTGGTGATAATGTAGACCCTATTAATGAAATAACACAAACCGGGGTTACTCAAAATTATAATGTAAGTTTTGCCGGTGGCAATGAAAAGAATGTATACAGGGTATCATTTGGATATTTAGAACAAGAGGGAATTATTAAGACCACTGAATTAAATAAATATTCGGCTAGTTTTAATGATACTTATAAGTTGATGGATGACAGATTGAAGATAGATACGAAAGTTATCTATGGGTTTAATAAAAATTCCAGGGCACTTATTACTAATAATGCAGGATCTCAAGGAAGTTTAATAGGTACCGTGTTATCATGGAACCCTACACTTGCTTTGCGAAATGGAGATGGTACGATTCGCCAAAGTTATCCGGGGAGTTTTGATAATAATACTCCTGCTCCGGGACAGGTTTTAAACCCGTTGGCATTGTTAGAATATAATAGTGACAATACAGAAACGTCGAGAATAGTAGCCAGTATTGCAGCTTCTTTTGAAATTATAGAAGGTTTGACCTACAAATTTAATTTTGGCGTTGACCGTTCAGAATCTACCAGAAGGGCAAGTTTGTCGAGATTGTTAGATATTAATGGTATCCGATTAGACCCGGCCACAGGCTTAAATGGCGGTAGGGCCGAAGTAAATCAAATTGATTTATTTGCAAAAACATTTGAACACACATTAAATTATATAAAAGATGTTGGAGAAAATTTGAATGTAAATGTCTTAGGAGGATATGCATATCAAGAATTAACGGCTAAAGGTTCTACCGCGATAGGTACTAATATTGATCTCGACCCGGGGAATGGAGTAGATTTTCTTGGAGGTTTTTCAGATAGGACTATCAGTTCATTTAGAGACCCAAATAGTGAAATAGAATCTGTTTTCGGTAGGGTAAACCTATCAGCCTATGATAAGTATTTGTTTACCGGTACGATAAGGGCAGATGGTTCAAGTAAATTTGGTGAAAATAATAAATGGGGATATTTCCCTGCCTTTGCTTTTGCTTGGAAAATTTCTGAAGAAGATTTCGCCCCCGATATTTTTACTAGTTTAAAATTAAGAGCCGGTTGGGGACAAACCGGTAATCAAGAATTCCCTGCCGGAGCGGCACAAGAAAGATTTCAAATTGGCTTCGATGCGAATGGAAATACTACCTCTACATTGATAAATGTTGCGAATCCTGATTTGCAATGGGAAACAACCACTACCACCAATGTGGGTATCGATTTTTCGGTAGTAAATAATAGAATCTCAGGATCTGTTGATTATTTTTATAAAGAAACCGAAGACCTGTTATTTCAACAAGATGTTATTCAACCGGCCCCTGCAACCAAATTTTGGGTGAATTTACCGGGAAAAAATGTCAATAGTGGTGTAGAATTAACATTGAGTGGAAAAGTGATAGACAAAGAAGATTTGTCTTTTGATTTGTCAGGAAACATTAGCTTTTTAGACAATGAACTTCAAGATTTTCCTTTTGGTGACGACGCCTTTCAAACCGGCGATATTAGTGGCCCCGGATTGAGTAACCCACAATCACAACGTTTGGCTAATAACCAGCCTATTAATGTTTTTAAAATGGCTGTTTTTATGGGATTTGATAGTTCAGGAAACCCCGTTTATAAAGACGGAAACGGTGGGTTGACAACAGATGCTAACTTGTATAAAGAATTTGTTGGAGACCCTAACCCCGACATAGTTGTTGGGTTTAATGCAAATTTAAATTATAAGAATTGGGCATTGAGCGCCAATTTAAATGGCCAATACGGAGGTGTTATTTATAACAATACACGAAATGCCTCCCTTATAAAATCAAATTTGACCAGCGGACGTAATATTAGCCCTCTATTAGTAGGAAATAGTGAATCGGTTTCTTCTGTTAACGCACTTTCTACACGCTATTTAGAATCGGGTGACTTTTTAAGGTTGTCAAACTTGTTAATAAGTTATGATTTTACTAAAGATATGTTGCCAAAATACGTTTCTAGTATTAGAGTATATGCCACAGGACAAAATTTATTTGTAATATCACCCTATTCAGGATTTGACCCTGAAGTAAATACTAGTAAGGCCTCAGACGGAGTACCTTCATTTGGTATTGAGTATCAACCCTATCCCAGGGCAAGGACATATTCATTTGGAGTGAATGTATCATTTTAATTTTATAGTATAATTAATTAAAAAATAAAACATGAAATATTTTAAAATCTTAACAATACTAAGCTTGGTTTTTTTCTTAAGTTGTTCAACCGATTTAAAGGAAACATTAGGCGGAGAATTGAATGGAGAGCAAGCTGCAGCATTAACGAGTGGTACGCAATTCTTAAACAGTGCGTATAAGCAGTTGCAACAGTTTGAAACTCAAGACCTTATTTGGGCTATGCAAGAGCATACTTCTGATGAATTAGAAGGCCCTACAAGAGGTGGCGATTGGGATGATAATGGTGTTTGGAGGCAATTACACCAACATACTTGGGATGCCGGGCACCAATTTGTTGAAAATACCTTTAACAATTTATCGAATGGTGTTTTTCAAACCATTCAAGCACTATCCTTTGAATTAACGCCTTCAGAAAAAGCCCAGGCCCAATTTTTACAAGCATGGTTTGTATTTCACTTATTAGACCTTTATGGGCAAGTGCCTTTTAGGGAAGCAGGTGAAGATTTGAGGCAAGCGGCTAGAGTATTAACAGGACAAGAAGCCGTTGATTTGATAACAGGCAATCTAGAAGCCGCAATTCCTAACTTACCTACCAATAACAATACTGGTATTGTTGGTAAAGAAGCAGCAGAAGCCCTTT
>DRQI01000507.1 GCA_011330545.1 Flavobacteriia bacterium | reverse complement strand
GCCTTTTAAAAGTGAACTTGCGGTTATTGTTGCCAGAAATATAGAAGGGGTTGTAAAAACTTATCCTGTGGTTGAAATGGAATTTCATCCGGAGGCCAATCAAGTAGAATATGTAATTTGCCCCGCTCGGGTTTCCGATGAAATAACCCGTAAAGCCAATGCCGTTGCCTTACAAGTTTCGCAGGCTTTTGAGCACGTAGGTTTATTGGCGGTTGAATTGTTTTTAACCCAAGATGATACTGTATTGGTAAATGAAGTGGCTCCGAGGCCTCATAATAGCGGCCATTACAGCATCGAAGCCGCCTATACCAATCAGTTTGAACAGCATATACGTGCCATTTTAGGGCTTCCGTTAGGCGATACCTCAAATAAAGTAAACGGAATCATGGTCAATTTGGTGGGTGAAGAAGGGTATACCGGCAATGTGGTGTATCAAAATATAGAGGACATTTTACAAATGAAAGGCGTTACGCCACATATTTACGGAAAGAATATAACCAAGCCTTTTAGAAAAATGGGGCATGTTACTATTGTTCATAAGAATATAGAAACCGCACGTAAGATTGCCGAAAAAGTAAAAAATACCATTCGGGTAATTGCCGATTAGTACATTCCAAATTTTGAATCTCCAATCTTAAATTTTATTCGTACTTTGGCTATTCAATAAATTTTTTTAGCGTATGGAATTTCAAGGTGTTTTGCGTAAGATGAGTACAGAAACAGGGCCGCCGGTACGTTATTATTTGGTGCTAAAGGATAATTTTATCAATTGGAATCAGGCTTTAAATAAAACCGTTGAAATTTCTTTTGTAAAATACGAATGTTTGAATTGCCACTTAGACAAGCCTATTTACAGGCAAGGTTTTTGCAAAAGTTGTTTTTTTGAAATACCACAGGCAGCCGATTGGATTATGAGGCCCGAATTGAGTACGGCGCACTTGAATAAAGAAGACCGCGACCTCGCTTATGAAAAGAAAGCACAATTACAACCCCATGTAGTTTATCTGGCTAATTCGAGCAACGTAAAAGTAGGTGTTACCCGAAAAGAGCAAATTCCTACCCGTTGGATAGACCAAGGGGCGCATGAAGCCATTGAAATTGTAGAAGTACCCAACAGATACCTTGCCGGTATTACCGAAGTAGCATTAAAAGAACACGTTTCTGATAAAACCAACTGGCGTAAAATGTTAACCAATGCTATTGAAGATGTTGACCTTATTGCCGAAAAAGAAAAGTTGGCAGCTTTTATTCCGCAAGAAGTAAAAGAATATTATTTAGAAAATAACTCAAACGAAACGCATATCGAGTTTCCGGTATTGCAATATCCTGAAAAAATAAAAAGTTTAAATTTGGATAAGACGCCTAATTATACCGGAATTTTAAAAGGGATTAAAGGGCAATACCTCATTTTTGAAGACGGTACGGTTTTTAATATTCGTGGGAGTGAGGGGTATTATGTAACGATTGCAATAAGTTAGTAAGATAATGAATTGATAAGAGAAAACCTTTAGATTATAAGCATCTTTTTGCATAGCAATTTTCCCATTACCTCTGTTTTTTTCATAGCGAATTACTTTTCATAGCGGGAGAAAGGATGTGAATCCGTTCTTACAATCTAAAGGTTATTGTTTTTCTTTTTCGAGTACAAATTTGTAGTATTTCTCCATACCATCCTAGAGGAAAACTCCTGAATTTTTTGGGGATTTTCCCCCGATAAAAAAGGGGAAAAATCCCCTTTTTTCGGTTTCCTTTTTATTAGTACTTTGCAAAGACATAATCCTAAACCATTTTATTATGAAAACTATTCGTATTAAGTTTACAAAAATCAATGCCTTTTTTTTAGTGAGTTTTGTGTTGTTGGTGTTGGCAACTTCGTGTAAAGAAAAGTTGCATACGCCACCAGATGAAGGAAATAATGAACAAGCCAGAGCCGAGATGTTAAATCACATTATCCCATTAAAAGAAGCCGCAGTAATGTATCGAGAATATGGTACACAAAGAATCAAGCTGGCCAAAGACTCATTGCGAAAAAAATACGGACCAAATTTTAACGATACAAGAACCGTTTGGCTTGACTTAACAACTGTTAAAGAATATATCAAATACGTAGAAGAAAGGTCAAAAACAGCAGGCGTTGCCCCCACCGGATTAGAATTTTATTTTGCCGTATACCCTAAGGGGAGCCGGGGTAAGCAAAGTGATCATCAAACATTTTTTATTGCACCTACAGAAAAAAATGGCGCAAGACAATCAGGTTATACGTTGGTAAATGGTAAAAAAGTATTATTGAATACTGTTTTGAATAAAAGTACTGATTTGTCAACTTCTGGCACCACTCAAAAAGGAGGGTTTTTTAGTAGTACCATGTTGCAAGATGATGATGGGCTTTTGCTAAACAGAACAGATGGAACTCCACCTGGTGGAAATAATTAAGAGTAAATATTATCAATTAACAAAAAATGTCTATTGATCAGCATACATTAGAATTAATTAGGGAGAATTCAAAATATATTGAACTTCTTGCTGCATTAGTAGGAACTATTTTTTACTATAAATATAAACATACTTATTTGAAATATTTTTTATTTCTACTGTGGTATATCTTTTTATCAGAATTTTTTGTTAGATATATAATTGACAATAAAATAGATTTTTTTTTACATTACAGTAAAACAGGAATAATCTATACACATTGGGTTTATAACATTTTAGACACTATAAGTTTTTTAGTTTACTATTATATTTATTACAAGAGTATGTCATCAAACGAAAAATATAAAAATTGGATTAAAAAATTTGCTATTGCATATATTGTAATTTCGATTTTAAATTGGAGTTTCATCCAAAATTTCTTTGAAGAATTGCAGAGTTACTTGTTTATAATAGGAGCTATCTTTTTAATTATAGCCATTTTATTTTATTTTATTGAGCTTTTAAAATCTGAAAAAATTTTAGTATTTCATAAAAATTTACTTTTTTGGATTAGCATAGGCCTACTGTTATACTATGCGGGCAATATACCATTTGCTGCGGAGCTTAATGGCTATGCATTAATACCTGGAATTCATAAGTTATTTCTTATTGTTAATATTTTGGCTATTATAATGTATTTATTATTCACATTCGGTTTTATATGGAGCAAGAAAGAGTAACAGTAATCATCATCATTAGTACTATTGTAGTATTG
>DRQI01000506.1 GCA_011330545.1 Flavobacteriia bacterium | reverse complement strand
GACGAAAGCCACCATGGTGAAGTCAATCACTTTCAGGCCTTGGCAACTGCCGTTTCAGGCACAGTAGGCCTCGGTAATATTGCAATGGTTGCCGTAGCAATTTCTATCGGTGGGCCGGGGGCAACTTTTTGGATGGTAATAGCCGGTTTATTAGGAATGTCATCCAAATTTGTAGAATGTACCCTGGGAGTAAAATATAGAGATATAGATAAAGAAGGAAATGTTTACGGAGGCCCTATGTATTATTTGTCAAAAGGGTTTAAAGAAAACGGATTTGCTGTTTTCGGAAAAATTCTCGCTGCATTATTTGCCATTTTATGCGTTGGCGCATCTTTTGGTGGCGGCAATGCCTTTCAAACCAATCAAGCAGCGGCACAAATTATTCAACTATTTGGCTTACAAGGTACTGCTTCAGGCAGTATCATCGGCTTTCTCTTTGCTATTTTAGTGGGAATAGTAATTATTGGAGGTATCAAGCGCATTGCCAAAGTAACCGAAAAAATAGTGCCGTTTATGGCCGTATTGTATGTAGGGGCGGCTCTATTTATTATTTTTTCAAACTTGAGTTTTGTCGATGATGCCCTGAGTTTGATTTTTAGTGAAGCCTTTACTCCAAAAGCAACCATTACAGGAGGTTTTATAGGAGTAATGATTCAAGGTTTTCGGAGGGCAGCATTTTCAAATGAAGCCGGTGCAGGTTCAGCAGCCATTGCCCATTCGGCAGTGAATACCAATTATGCAGCGTCAGAAGGTTTGGTAGGATTATTAGAACCCTTTATAGATACCGTAGTCATCTGTACCATGACCGCTATTGTAATTATCATGTTTAATATGGATGGCGCTTTTACCTATGGCGATGTGGTAAACGGACAAGCCTTAATGGCCGATGGCACTAGGGCAGGAGGTGTAAACCTAACCTCTATGGCCTTTGACAGTGCCATTCCCGGTTCATCGTATGTATTGGTAATTGCCGTAGTACTATTTGCTTTTTCAACCATTTTATCATGGTCGTATTACGGATTACAATCATGGAAATACCTCTTTGGAAGAAGTAAAAAAATAGATTTATCCTATAAAATTATCTTCCTGCTATTTACCATATTAGGTGCTGCCGTTACGCTCGATGCCGTAATAAAATTTTCAGATGCTATGATTTTAGCCTTGGTTTTTCCGAATATGATAGGCTTATTATTTTTATTTCCAAAAGTTAAAGAAGAGTTAAATTGTTACCTAAAAGCTATTAAAACAACATTGAAGTAGGTTTTTAAAGTAAATTTGATATCTTTATGAGTAGGTAAATTACCTTCACAAAACTATCCAAACTATGAAAACTATTCTCAAATTAACAGTATCGGTTGTTCTCTTTCTTTTAGTTATTCCACTATCGGTAAAAGCAACGGTTCTTGAAAACACCAAATTACTTTCACAACCGGCAATTAGTAAAAATCACATTGCTTTTATCTATGCCGAAGACCTTTGGGTTGCCAATAGAGATGGCTCTAATCCCAGAAGGCTTACCATCGATGAAGGTGTAGAGTCTAACCCTATTTTTTCGCCCGATGGCACTCGCATTGCTTTCAATGCCCAATACGATGGTAATTCTGATGTTTTTATAGTTCCGGTTACCGGAGGTATTCCCAAACGATTGACATGGCATCCATATAACGATTTTGTACGCGATTTTACACCCGACGGCAAAAAAGTACTCTTCGGGTCACAACGCAATACACATACCAATAGGCTTGTACAATTATTTGAAGTGAGTAGTAGCGGAGGGGCAATTTCACAATTAGACATTCCAACCGCATTTGAAGCTTCGTATGCCGATGATGGCAAGCAAATAGCTTATACCCCAAATTATGAAGCCTTTAATCAATGGAAACATTATCGTGGTGGAACAATTTCACGGATTTGGCTGTACAATAAATTAAACCATAAAGTAGAAGAAATTGCAAAACCCAAAGGAGGCTGTAATGATTCGCAACCCAAATGGAAGGGAAATGTTGTCTATTTTAAAAGCGACAGAAACGGAGAGTTCAATCTTTTTAGCTATAATGTAACTACCAAAGAAATTAAGCAACTTACTGATTTTAAAGATTTTCCGGTAATTAACCTAGATGTTTACGGCGATACTGTTATTTTTGAACAAGCAGGGCAACTACATCTCTATACAATAGCTTCAGGGGCGATAACTACATTGCCTATCACCATCCATACAGATTTATTGGAAGTAAGGCCACGTTATGTTTCAGGAAAAAAATATGTGCGATCAATTGCTATTTCCCCTTCCGGAGCGCGTGCTGTTGTTGATTTTAGAGGCGAGGTAATTACAGTACCCGCCAAAAAAGGCGACCCGAATAATATAACCGATACTCCCGGAGTACACGAAAAATTTCCACAATGGTCTCCCGACGGAAAATCTATTGCCTATTTTTCAGATGCTTCGGGCGAATATGCCTTGCATATCAAAACATTAAAAAATAACAATGTTAATAAAGTGCCATTGACAGGCACCGGTTTTTATGCCAATATCCACTGGTCACCCGATAGTAAAAAAATTAGCTTTGTAGATAACGGAAGAAACCTGTATGCTTTAGACATAAACTCAAAGAAAATTACTAAGATAGCTACAGATATACTGTATTTTCCCGGTGATTTTAGAGAACTTTTTGGCGATTGGTCACCCGATTCTAAATGGATTTCCTATACGTTAATTACCGATACATATTTTGAAAGAGCCTACCTCTATTCTTTGGAAACAAAACAATCACATGCCATTTCAGATGGGTTGGCCAATGTTTCAGAACCGGTGTTTGACCCCAGCGGCAAGTATTTATATATGTTGGCTTCTACCGATGCGGGGCCCGTAGTTAATTGGTTTGACCAATCGAGTATCGATATGAAGCTTACCAATAATATCTATTTAGTGACCTTACAAAAAGAGGTGAAATCGCCATTCGTAAAAGAAAATGACGAAGAAAAAATTGAGCAGCCAAAACCAAAAACAACAGGGAAAGAAAAAAAGAAAGAAAAACCCAAGCCTACCGATATAAAAATTGATTGGGAAGGTTTTGAAAGCAGGATTGTAAGCCTGCCAATTAAATCGGGTGTATATAGTAATTTGGCATTGGCAAAAGAAGGAGCGTTGTTTTATATAGCAACAGCCGCCAACGGTTCGGGCAGCACCCTGAAAAAATATGATTTTAAAAAACATAAGGAAGAAGATTTAATACCCGCCAATGCCTTTAAAATAGCTGCCGGAGGTAAAAAAATGGTATATAGAGACAAAGGGTCTTGGAAAATTTCTGACCTAGGCAAAAAATCAGAAAACGGCCCTTTAAACTTTGATGCCGTAAAAGTAAAAATTGACCCTCGAAAAGAATGGAATAATATCTTTGAAGAAGCATGGCGTGTGAATAGGGATTATTTTTATGACCCCGGAATGCACGGCGTAGATTGGGTAGCGATGAAACAAAAATACAAGGCGTTTTTGCCCTATGTAACCTGTAGGGGTGATTTGTACAGGGTAATGCAATGGATGTTTAGCGAATTGGCAGTAGGCCATCATCGATTTAGTAGTAGGGGAGACCGTATGAACAATCCTGAGCGGATTTCAGGCGGACTCTTAGGGGCAGATTATCAAATAAAAAACAATCGCTATCAAATAAAAAAAATCTACGGAGGCTTAAATTGGACGCCTAATTTAAGGTCGCCATTGACAGAACCCGGCGTAGACGTACAAGTAGGCGACTATATTATTGCCGTAAATGGTAAAAATGTTACGGCAAAAGACAATTTGTATAGCTTTTTTGAAAATACGGCCAACACTATTACCACATTGACAGTTAGCAAAAACAGCGATGGTACCGCTGCCAGAAAAGTAAAAGTAACACCACTGCCAACCGAATGGGCCCTACGCAATAGAGATTGGGTAGAAAGTAATATCAAAAAAGTTGATAAGGCTACCAACGGACAAGTAGCCTACGTATACGTACCCAATACGGCAGTTGCCGGGCACGACTATTTTAAACGTTATTTCTTTCCACAAGCCAATAAAAAAGCCATTATCATTGACGAACGCTATAACGGTGGCGGTTATTTGGCAGATTATTATATCGATATACTCAAACGCCCGGAACAGTCCTATTGGAATTTTAGATATGGCAAAGATTTAAAAGCACCGAGTGCCTCTATTCAAGGGCCTAAAGTGATGATTACCGATGAAACTGCCGGTTCAGGGGGCGATTATCTGCCTTGGTTATTTCGTAAATTCAAATTAGGAACACTGGTTGGCAAGCGTACTTGGGGCGGACTCGTAGGAATCTTAGGATATCCTGAATTTATTGATGGTGGAATGGTTACTGCGCCCAATGTAGCATTTTATAGCGAAAAAGGCTTTAGAATAGAAAATGAAGGAATAGCACCCGATATAGAAGTAGAGCAGTGGCCCGAATTAATTATCAATGGGCACGACCCACAGTTAGAAAAAGCCATAGAAATTACCTTAGAAGGGTTGAAAAAGAATCCTCCTAAAACAATTAAACGCCCGGCATATCCTGTGAAAACCGGAAAATAGAAAAGGTTTATGCGCAGTAAAATAAGAGCCTAAAACTCACTGGTAAAATGCAATTTAACACTAGGATATTTATCCTGTGTCATTTGTATGGTAAAAGCAGAATCAGCCAAAAATACCAATTGGCCTTGTTTGTCTTTTGCCAAATACCGCTGTTTGACACGTTTAAATTCTTCAAATTCATCATTTTTAGGGTCTTCAGGTGCTACCCAACATACCTTGTGCATGGGCAAATTTTCGTACGTACATTTCGCACCGTATTCGTGTTCTAACCGGTACT
>DRQI01000505.1 GCA_011330545.1 Flavobacteriia bacterium | reverse complement strand
GTCAAATGTTCAACAATGCGAAGCCTTGAACAATTAGACGGAGCAACGCGGAGTCAAATGTTCAACAATGCGAAGCCTTGAACAATTAGACGGAGCAACGCGGAGTCAAATGTTCAACAATGCGGAGGCGTTGAACAATTAGAATCTCTTCTTACTACATTTCCAACAGGGGAAAAAGGTTTGAAAATTAAAACCCATAAAAGCATAAATAAACACCCAAGGTTTTTACTAACTTTGAGTGTTTTTTATTTTTAAATTGTTTTATGAAAGTATTATTACTAGACAGCAATCACCCTCTCCTAAAAAAAGGCTTAGAAATCCTTGGTTTTAGTTGTGATGAAGATTTCATTTCCTCAAAAGAAATTATCGAAAAAAAAATTACCAACTATGATGGTATTGTCATTAGAAGCCGCTTTTCAATAGATAAAACCTTTATCGATAAGGCTACTCATTTAAAATTTATCGCCCGCGTAGGTGCCGGCTTAGAAAATATTGACACTGTGTATGCCCAAAAAAAAGGCATCCATTTAATTGCCGCCCCTGAAGGGAACAGAAATGCCGTAGGCGAACATACCTTAGGAATGATTTTGTCACTCTTCAATAAATTAAACAAAGCCGACAGAGAAATCCGCCAAGGCAAATGGTTACGAGAAGAAAACCGGGGTTTAGAACTCAATGGAAAAACAGTGGGAATTATTGGGTATGGAAATATGGGAAAGGCCTTTGCCAACAAATTACGGGGATTTGATGTAACCGTACTTTGTTATGATATTAAACCGGATGTTGGAGATGAAAATTGCAAACAAGTATCATTAAAACAACTACAAGCAACCGCTGATATTGTAAGTTTACATACGCCTGAAACCCCACTGACCATAAACATGGTAGATACAAAGTTTATCAATGCCTTTACCAAACCATTTTGGATTTTTAACACCGGAAGGGGAAAAAGCATCGTAACTAAAGATCTTGTACATGCCTTACAATCAGGTAAAATTCTCGGAGCCGGCTTAGATGTCTTAGAATATGAGAAATCTTCTTTTGAAGATTTATTCTCTCAGCATAATTTACCAAAAGCATTTCAATACCTAATAACCTCCGAAAAAGTTTTACTAACGCCCCATGTTGCCGGTTGGACAATCGAAAGCAATATCAAATTAGCACAAACCATCGTTGATAAAATTCAGCAGAAATTTTGTTAACTTGCCTACATGAAGAAAACAGTCGTTGTTTTTAGCCTCGTCATTATTGCTGTATTTATCCTTTTAAGAATTAGTAAGTATAGTTACCTCTCAGGAATAACTTCTATTGAAATGACTATTGCCGTAATTGCTATTGTATTCTTTTTTGCAGGTATCTATCTCCATAAAAAAAGTTTGCATAAAAAGCAACCCAATACTCCCAAAACACCAAAGGTAAATTATCAAAAAATAAAAGAGCTACATTTGAGTAAACGCGAATATGAAGTATTGTGTGAAATGGCCAAGGGGTTGTCTAATAGAGAAATTGCCGATGTACTTTTTGTGTCTGAAAGTACTATCAAAACCCATATTTCGAATATCTTTAGCAAGTTGGATGCCAAGCGCAGAACACAAGCCATTCAAATTTCAAAAGAGCTTCAAATACTTCCTTTTTAAACATTTACAATCAACATACGAAAATTTTGGTACTTTAGTATGAGCTAAATTTCAACTTACTATAGTAGATTTACAGCAATAAAAAAATTTAATCGATGAAAAGTACAGTCATCCGTTATGGCCTTCGAAGTGCTATTACCATTATCATATTATTTCTTTTAGGGTGGTTCTTAGGTAAAAATTTAGATTTCGATTTTCAGGAAATTATCGGCTATGTAAGTATCGTACTGTCTTTATTGTTTGTTTTCTTTGGCATCAAACATTTTAGAGACCGTCAAAATAATGGTATTATTTCGTTTGGCAAAGCATTTTTGACAGGTATGTTAATCACCTTGTTCGCTTCTGTTGCATTTGGCATTATTGATGTCATTTATACAACATATCTGAATCCCAACTTTACAACCGAATATTACCGACAGGCTAGTGAACAAATTCACAAAGCCTATTCGGGAGTTGAATTACAAGAAAAAATACAAGCAATGGAAAATGAAAAGGCGCTATTTACCAACCCCCTAATTAGTTTTTTACTAATGTCTTTTACCGTCTTTTTAATCGGATTTATTATTTCAACGATTTCATCGCTACTATTACAACGCAAACGAAACTAATTACAATGCAATACAAAGCACATACTGTTGAAGATTATATTTGTCAGGTTCCTGATGAAAGAAAAGAGCCAATCATAAAATTGCGGCAAACTATCTTAAAAAACCTGCCGAAAGGATTCGAAGAAGGTATCAATTATAATATGATTGGGTATTATGTACCACATTCTATATATCCTAACGGCTATCATTGCAACCCTAAATTACCGTTACCTTTTATACATATAGCTTCTCAAAAGAATTTTATCGCGGTATATCACAGTGGTATTTATGCCGATAAAAAAATAATGGATTGGTTTGTTGCGGAATATCCCAACTATTGTAAACGAAAATTAGATATGGGCAAGAGTTGTATCCGGTTTAAAAAAATGGATGATATTCCGTTTGGCCTTATCGGAGAATTGGCATCAAAACTTACTGTAGATAATTGGATAGCCATCTATGAAGCGGGCATCAAAAAGAAATAGTAGAGATTTAATAACTAATTGATAAATAAAAACAAACATTTATGAAAAAAAGAGTTACCGGAATTGGCGGGATTTTCTTTAAAACCAAAGACCCAAAAGCTACTAAAGATTGGTACAACAAACATTTAGGTTTTAACACAAATGATTGGGGATGTACTTTTATGTGGAAAGATAATGATGGCAATGACTGTACCACACAGTGGAGTCCGTTTAAAAGAGATACAGCCTATTTTGAACCTTCAAAAAAAGATTTTATGCTCAACTACCGGGTTGAAAACCTCGTTGAATTAATAGAGGTATTGAAGGCAGAAGGGGTTACTGTTATTGGTAATATTGAAGAATATGACTATGGTAAATTCGGGTGGATAGTGGATCTTGATGGAAACAAAATTGAACTGTGGGAACCTAACAATTAACTTTCCTAACTATTAAGCCGACAGTTTTGATGCCATTTTTAAAGTATCTAAATTTAATATCAATTTTACCATTTTATAAACTTCTGGTAATTTTCTATTAAATTCATGCGGTGTTTCGAAAAAGTGTTCTACAATTACCGATAAGAATTCGAATTGATTTCTAAAACCATACGGCCTTAGATAACCGGATTTTACGATTTTACGCTGTAACTTTTCATCTTTTAACCTTTCCAACAATGCATCATAGTGGCTTAAGAAAGTAACAGAGGTAAAGCTTTTTTCTTTTAAAAAACTAAAATGCATGGCATGTGTTAGTTCGTGTAATCCTAAATTCAAATTGTCATTTTCTTTCATGCCTTCTAAAAAATCATCCCAAGAAAAAACAATGATTCCCAATCTAGGATTGGTTTCTCCTAAGTGTCGCTTCTTGGTAACTTTAGATAAGTAATTTTTAGGGTATATGATAATATTCTCAAATTGAGAAAATAGATAACGCCGCATTCCAAAAGTGAGCATCACTGCAGTAGAAGCAATGAGCAGTTCCATTTTCTTGGTAACTATTATACCTTCTCTACCGATAAAATTATGCGAATCAATAAATTTTAAAACCCGGTGTTCAAAATAACGTTTATCTATAGTTGACAGGTTATTGTAAAACGGAAAATTATCTCTAATAATAGCCCTTTGTGCCCCGTACATTACGTCAGGAAACAATACAAACCGAGTCAAATTAGTTGACCCAAACACAAAGTTTACAAGTTCTATCAAAACAGATTGATTTAAATAGCAATTTCAATTATTAATACTAAAACATCAATAATTATACCGATTTCCACTTTTCATTGCTATTATACGACTTATTCCTCTAAAAAAAAACTTTTAAGAGACTATTTTAACTTAATTAATACAAATCAACCAAATAGTTTAACAAATCAGTAGTCGTAATAATACCCACTAACCTTTCATCATCTACCACAGGCAACGCATGAAATTCTTTTAGTGCCAATAAGGCTGCCACTTCTTTAATAGTTGAACTTGACGTAACTTTTTCGGGGCTATTTACCATAATTTGGCCAATACTAAGCATATTATAGATAGCGGTATCTATGGGTGGTACATCAACATCATTATACGAATCGACAAAACTTATCCGCAATAAATCGGTAAGGCTCAACATTCCGATAATCTTATCATTTTCTACCACTGGAATATGTCTAATATGGTTTTTCTTAAATAATCGCTCAGCATCAAACAAACTATCATTTAATGTCAAGGTAATTACATCTCTTGTCATTATGTTAGATATAGGCTCTTTTTTTTTCATCACGGTAGCTTTTAATTGGTAAGATAAAGTTCTATTAAAAAACTAGTAAAAAGTATGATAAAAATCAGTAACGCACTTGCCTGTAAAAATGGTGTTGTTTTTAATGCTAAAAATTTCTTCTCTAGAAGCTTGGCCATTATATATTAGGTAATTAGCTCTTATCTGTTTTAGTTTTTACTTGCAGATGAAAAGTAGCTTAAAATGAATAATAATCAGAACTTTACTTAAACCAAAAGCTATCCTAAGAATTGGGGGTAGTTCATAGCTCACTCTTCCTGACAAAGCTCCGCTTTGAAAATAGCTTAAACAAAAAAACACTCAAGCAAGCTTGGTGTTTTTTCTTCCTCCTAAACCCCGCAAGATTAGCTACGCTCTTCCTGACAAAGCTCCGCTTTGAAAATAGTTTAAACAAAAAAACACTCAAGCAAG
>DRQI01000504.1 GCA_011330545.1 Flavobacteriia bacterium | reverse complement strand
TACCACGTTGATAGGCTATAGGTGTAAAGGCAGTAATGTCATAGCCGAGTAGTACTAATAACCCATAGGCTTATGTACGCGCCCCCTCTTTGGAGGGGGCTGAAAACTCTTTTTTTAAATGCTGAATTTATTTTCAGTATCTATCTATCTATCTATCTTTTTTATCAGACCTTGAAATAAATTTCGAGGGATGTATGATATTGTTGTTTTAATGTGTCAATCTTATAATCCCCTCCTAACCTCCCCAAAAGGGAGGTATTGATGACTGATTATCATCACTCCCCCTTTGGGGGAGCCGGAGGGGGAACAATCTTAAGGTGATTATAGCGATAGGGCTCACCTCTTCCCATCCCGAACAGAGAAGTTAAGCCTATCAGCGCAGATGGTACTGCCATTGGTGGGAGAGTATGTCGTCGCCTTTCTTTTTTTTCTGAACTTGTTTCAGAATATAACCTTCATTACAAAGTAATGAAGGTTTTTTTATGCTCTAATATTTTAAATTAACGTGATTTCTATGACACCTCCAAACGATTTTGATAAAAAGTTTGATTTTTAACTAAAGCAAAAATAATATGTATTATTTTATTTCTTACAGCATTTAAAACACTCATTTTATTTTTTCCTTCCGCTACTTTTCTTTTATAATAAAGACTAAGATTATTTTCTAATCTAATAGCACTCAAAGCTCCCATGTGTAACAATGTTTTTAAGTTTTTATCTGCATATAGAGAAAGTCTGTTGTTTCCAAATATTGAGACTCCAGAGGAATTAGAAAAAGGAACAACTCCAGAATAACAAGCCAGTTTTCTTGGTGTTGTAATAGTTTTAAATTCATTTGTTTTTACAATAATATTCCAACAAAGAATATTTCCAACACCTGGAACAGATTTTAATTGTGTTGTTAATTTATTTAATGATTCGTCTTGGGATATTAATTGATTAATTTGTGTTTCAATATCCTTAATTTGTTTTTTAAGTTCTTTAATTAATCTATTATTTTTAGTAGTTAGAAATTTGGCAACCTTCTTGTTAGTTAAAAGTATATTTTCCTTGTTCTTGGTGGCTAATTGTTTCTTTTGATTTACTCTAAGACGCCTTTCTGACAATAATACCTGTATCAATCTTATTTCATTCCTTAATGGTATATAAGATTGAGACTCTTCATTGTTTTTTTTGATAAACTGAGCTATCCTAATAGCATCAACTTTGTCATTTTTACCTCTAACTAATCCCAAACTCCTTTTTATATGTAATGGATTAATAACATAAAAAAAACATTGAAACTCTGGCATTACTTCCATTAAAAGCCAAGAGTATTTTCCTGTATTTTCAATACAAACATAATCTTTTGAGGTCTTTGATAAATGTGTTTTAAAGAATTTTAAAATCTCTTTTTTAGTGTTTTTGATTACAAATGATTCTTGAAGTTCTGAAACGATACAGATGTCTAATGTATTCTTACTAACATCTATTCCAATAAATTTTGCTTTTGTTTTCATATCTTTGTTTTACAGATTAAATAGTTTAACTCAACTCCTTAATAATGGGCTTTAAATCCCTAATTTCTATTTGAGTTTCAACTAAAAACGGAAGAGGTCTGAATCACGTTATAAGCTTTGTGCTTTGAGTTCGATATAGTGTACCTTTTCCGTTTTAAATATAAAGACTATTATATAAAACAAATCTAAAGGAGTTCGATATAACTAAAGTGCTTATAAACTGATAAGTGTATGATTTTCAGCACTCTGTCATTCCGACTTAGGAGGAATCTCTATTTAAATTACTTGAGATTCCCTGCCTACCGCAGGCAGGTTCACTTCATTCGTTCCTCATTACGTTCTGAATGATATTTTAATATTAAATAACTGATTATAAGAAATTTACAATTATTGATATGTCGAACTCACGTAACATTAACTATGAAAAAAGTCAATATAAATCAAAAATTTTCACTCTTTACAGAGCATTGGAGTCCGAAAATTATTGGGCAACTCAACGGACAAGATGTAAAGTTAGCCAAAATAAAAGGAGCATTTGTCTGGCATAATCATAAAGATGAAGATGAACTGTTTTTTATTATAAAAGGAACACTCTCAATCGAATTTAAAGACAAAACAGTAACATTGACCGAAGGTGAAATGCTTATCATTCCGAAAGGGATAGACCATAAACCTATTGCCAAAGAAGAAGTGTGGGTACTTTTGTTTGAACCCTCAAACATAAAACATACAGGTGATGTACGCCATGAATTTACTAAGGATACTTTTGAGAAAATTTAATTTTCTTTCTTTTTAAATGGCGATTTCCCAGCTACTAAAAGTCCTAGACCAAAGCCACCAATTAAACCAAATAAAAAATCTTTAAACTCATTTTCAGCAATCATATAATTTATAGCTATTGCAGCTAAAATCAATATCAAACCTATTATTCTCGTTTTATTCATTTTCTACACTCTCAATTAAAATTTTAAGAATATCAATAGCTGCCTTGGCTATTTTAGTACCCGGTCCGAAAACGCCCACTACCCCAGCATCAAATAAAAATTGATAATCTTGTGGCGGAATCACACCTCCGGCAATAACCATAATATCTTCTCTGCCATATTCTTTAAGCTCTTTTAGCACTTGCGGAATCAACGTCTTATGCCCTGCTGCTAGTGAAGAAACGCCTAAGATATGCACATCATTTTCAACGGCTTGTTTTGCGGCTTCTTTGGGGGTTTGAAATAACGGACCAATATCAACATCGAAACCCAAATCTGCAAAGCTGGTAGCTACTACTTTGGCACCACGATCGTGACCATCTTGTCCCATTTTTGCGACCATAATACGAGGACGTCGCCCTTCTAAATCAGCAAATGTATTTGCCAATTCAATCGCTTTTTTAAAGGTTTTATCTTCTTTTATTTCTCTACTATACACGCCGGTAATTGAATTTATGGTCGCTTTATAACGTCCGAAAACAATTTCAAGTGCCTTAGAAATTTCGCCTAATGTAGCGCGTTCTTTGGCTGCTTGTACTGCCAAATCTAATAAATTTTCGTTACCCGACGCAGCACAAGTACTTAAATTATGGAGTGCTTCTTTTACTTTTGTAGGATTTCTATCTGCTTTTACTTGTGCCAATCTTTTTAGTTGTGCCTCGCGAACGGCATCATTGTCTACTTCTAAAATATGCAAAGGGTCTTCTTCTTTTAACAGATATTTATTGACACCTATAATACTATCTTGTCCTCCGTCAATTCGAGCTTGCTTTTTAGCAGCCGCTTCTTCAATTCTTAACTTAGGAATTCCTTTTTCAATCGCTTTGGTCATTCCGCCAAGGTCTTCAACTTCTTCAATTAGTTTCCATGCTTTTTGAGTAATATCATTTGTTAACTGCTCAACATAATGAGAACCAGCCCAAGGATCGACAGTTTTTGTAATCTTAGTTTCTTCTTGAATATAGATTTGTGTATTACGGGCAATTCGTGCCGAAAAATCGGTAGGCAACGCGATGGCTTCGTCTAAGGCATTGGTATGTAAACTTTGTGTTCCGCCAAGGGCAGCCGCCATTGCTTCGATGGTTGTACGTGCTACATTGTTAAAAGGGTCTTGCGCCGTTAAACTCCAACCACTTGTCTGACAATGCGTACGTAACGCTAATGATTTTTCGTTTTTCGGATTAAATTGTTTTACTATTTTCGCCCAAAGCATACGTCCTGCTCTCAGCTTTGCAATTTCTTGAAAGTGTTGCATGCCTATTGCCCAAAAGAAGGATAATCGGGGAGCGAAACTATCTATATCCATTCCGGCTTTAATGCCTGTTCTTAAATATTCTAATCCATCTGCCAGGGTATATGCCAATTCTATCTCTGGGGTGGCGCCTGCTTCTTGCATATGGTATCCTGATATTGAAATAGAATTGAATTTAGGCATGTATTTACTGGTATACTTAAAAATATCTGCTACAATTTTCATTGATTTGGCAGGTGGATAAATATAGGTGTTGCGCACCATAAATTCTTTTAGAATATCATTTTGTATGGTGCCAGCTAATTGTTCTATCGCAACGCCTTGTTCTTGTGCCGCCACAATATAAAAAGCCAAAATGGGCAAAACGGCGCCATTCATAGTCATTGATACCGACATTTTATCGAGTGGAATCTGATTGAATAATATCTTCATATCTTCCACCGAATCAATAGCAACACCAGCTTTACCGACATCGCCTTGTACACGTTCGTGGTCTGAATCATACCCACGATGTGTTGCTAAATCGAATGCAACTGACAAGCCTTTTTGCCCTGCAGCTAAATTTCGTCTGTAAAAAGCATTGCTCTCTTCTGCCGTTGAAAACCCTGCATATTGGCGAATGGTCCAAGGGCGACGTACATACATGGTTGAATAGGGTCCTCGCAAATATGGTGGAATACCTGCTACAAAATTTTCGTGACCGAAATTAGCCTTTGGCTTTTGCTTCTCTCCTCTCGACTCCGCTCGGGATGACACACTCGAAGTGACATGATTAAGTTTTATATGTTGAATGTTTTTTCTTGGCATCTTTGTCATTCCTGCGAAGGCAGGAATCTATTTTAAATTAAAATCTAACGGTGAATAAAACAATTCTAATGCAATAAATATTTTTATTGAGTTAAAGTCTTTATCTTTTAAAACTAATGCGTTATCTATATAAATTATTGGATTAATCTCTCCTGCTATCATTACCAACTTAAATAGTTTTTTGACAGCTTTGCTAGAAGCTTTCTTATAAAGACAATCTATTAGCTTACCATTTTTTCTAACTAAATATTTGTCTCCATATTTATCTAAAAAATCCTTATCTTCTTGTTTCATTTTTTCTGGTGAATCTCCTTCACCTAAAATATAAATGGTTTCTCCTCTATTCTCTTCACTATATGTCGTCCATACATCATCAGATAATATAGTGAAAGATTCTTTTAATAGTTTTTTGCTTTTATCGGAAGCTATTTTTAAAAGAATGGAAGCATCTTTAAAATCTCGAGAAGCATTTAGATATTCTTTGATGGCTTTGTCAGATTTATCTTTTGGATAATTATAATACTTACAAACGTCGTTTTCAAAAGAAGATACCATTTCATTGAGTAAATTAACTTGCTTTACTGATAAACATTCATTCAAAATTGACTTTTCTTGTTGTTTTTCTTGACAGGAAATTAAAATTAAAAATAGTATAAAACTTTTTTTCATATTTTTCTGGATTCCTGCCTACGCAGGAATGACAATTCTATTATTCTTTTTCTAATCTTTCTTGTTCCAATTTTTCAGCCAGTCTCTTTGGTATAATTGGTTTTATCAACGTTTTTCTAGGCTTTATCTTTACAAAAGGATACAACTCTAGATCGTCTTTCATGGTATCATTTCTATTAGGATGTTTATTTGTTCCTAGTAACACTTCTTCTCCGGTATCAAACTGAGCTTGTTCTTTTTGAGCGCTTTCTTCTATTTTTCGCTGAATGGTTCCTTCTGGTAATTGTTTTAGAAACCCGCCAGATTGCTCTATATCCTTAAAAATAATCAATGCTTTTTCTGCAATTTGACTGGTTAATGTTTCAATATAATAGGCGCCATTTGCAAATTGTGCAGCTTCATTAAAATAGCTTTCTTCATTTAAAATTAACAATTGGTTTCTGGCGATACGCTCTCCGAATTCATTCTTTTTATGGTAAATACTGTCATAAGCAATATTCGAAATGGTATCAGATCCGCCTAAAACAGCACTCATACATTCGGTAGTGGTACGCAACATATTTACATTATAATCGTATAATGTTTTATTGCGAAAACTTGGTTGTACAAAAATATGTGGTGTAATTTTAATATCATATTCATCACATAAAAGTTTCCACAATACTCTGAAGGCTCTTAGTTTTGCAATTTCGAAAAAATAATTGCTGCCTACTGAAAAGTTGAATTGGAAAGACCCTTCGACTGCGCTCTGGGTGACATTCGAGCGATTAAAGTAATTTAAATATTCATTGGCATGTGCTAAGGCATAGGCTACCTGTTGTACGTTAGTTGCGCCTGCGTTTTGATATAAGGAAGCGTCTATCGAAAGCGCGTGTACATTTTTTGGTGATTTTTGTAGTATGTTTTCTAACATATTAAAATCTTCTTTTCTGCTATCAAACCAATTTCCGCTTTTAGCGAGATTGCCTATAATATCAATATTTAAGTAGATTTCTAACTCTTTGGTTTTTTCTATTAATTCTGACAGAAAACTTTCGGATAGAAAATGCAATCTAAAATGGATTCCTACCCCTGCCTCGCTGGTAGGCGGGTTTGCAGGAATGACAAGAGAATCAAATAATTTATATATATCAAAAGGTGTGTTTGCTTCAAACTGAATGGAAGTAGCCCCTCGCTGTAAAGCGTCTTTTGCTAAAAAGTTGGCTGTCTGCTCATCAGAAATAAAAATAGATTGACAAATCGAAAAACGAGTTGGCAACTGGGGTACATCAATTGCTTGTAATTCATCTTGGTGATAGAAAGGTTTAACAACGATGCCCTCGTTTGCTTTCCAAAGGAGTGTTTCATTATAATCTACTCCTTTAAGATCTACTTGTATTTTTTGTTTCCATTGTTTTGCCGAAACTTGATTGAATTCTTCAAATAAAAAATCGCTCATAGTTTTTATTTTTTAATAGAATCAAATTCAATAATATATATATCTTCATCTTTTCGCTTCATCTTATATTCTTCTCTTGCAAATTTTTCTAATGAGTCTAAATTTTCTAAATTCTCAATATTTTTTTTATCACGCCCCGTTTCCTTTTTATAATACTCATTTGCCTTATTGAGTTTATTAATTTCTTTGTCTAATTTACGGTGATTGATATAAGAATTTTCGTCTATAAACAGCATCCAAACTAAAAAGACCATAAAAATAAGTACATATCTGTTACTTATAAATTTAATAATCTTATTATTTTTGAATTGATTGAAGGTCATATAATTTT
Organism: Flavobacteriia bacterium; assembly: GCA_011330545.1. GTDB lineage: Bacteria > Bacteroidota > Bacteroidia > Flavobacteriales > Flavobacteriaceae > Aureibaculum. Next base: position 943 of record DRQI01000504.1, on the reverse strand, counting down.
ATAGTTTTTCGCTAATAACCGTACGCACTATATCAACAGCTACTGTATTATACCTGTCATTTGGTATGATAATATCGGCATACATTTTAGTGGGTTCTATAAACTGCTCATGCATGGGTTTTAGGGTTTGCTGATAGCGTTGTAAGACTTCATCCATATCTCTACCACGCTCTTGTATGTCTCGTTTCATTCTACGTATTAAGCGTTCATCAGAATCGGCATGCACGTAGATTTTTATATCGAGCATATCTCTCAATTCTTGATTGGTAAAAATTAAAATGCCCTCGACAATCAATACTTTACTCGGATGTGTTTTAATGGTATCTTTTGTTCTGTTGTGCTTTGCAAAAGAATAAATAGGTTGTTCTACGGTTTTATTTTCTCTAAGGGCTGATAGATGCTGAACAAGTAATTCAAAATCAATTGCTCTAGGATGATCAAAATTAATTTTTGTACGCTCTTCGTAGCTTAAATTATCTGTTTCTTTATAATATGAATCTTGTGAAATTACGGTTACTTCTTCATTAGGTAATTCATTGATAATCTGATTTACAACAGTTGTTTTACCACTACCAGTACCTCCTGCTATTCCAATAATAAGCATGCTAATTTATATTAAGTATTGAAATACAAATTTAAGGTTATTTCTTCGGAATAATTTTAACAATAGTAATATTTTCTGAAAAGTGAATATCAGTTTATGAATTTTCATAAAAAAGAGATTTAGTATCTAAAGAAAGTCATATATTTGCACCTCAAATTTTACTACTTCCTTTATAGGATTTGTTTTTTGAGATTTAATGCTACAACATTAAGCTGTTATTGAGTGTAGTACCGTGTAAAGCACGGCATAAACTACACTGCGAATTTTACACTTTCGGGGTGTAGTACCGTGTCAAGCACGGCATGAACTACGCTTTGATGTGTTTAGAAAAGAATAAAC
>DRQI01000503.1 GCA_011330545.1 Flavobacteriia bacterium | reverse complement strand
TATGGTCAAACTGATGCGAAATGGCTTCTAACACTTTTTTTGCTTGTTTGGTTACTTCGGGGCCGATACCGTCACCCGGTAATATTGCTATGGTCAATTTCATGGCGTGCTACTTTTTATTTTCTCATGTACATTGAAACCTGTTGTGTTTAAATTGGCGTTGATGACGGAAACCGAAGAAAAGATACCGGTTTCGCCTACTAGGCCTTACGCATAAACAGATAGGTTTACAATGTTCAATTTTTTTTAATGTTAACTTTCTTTTTTACTATTTTGATTTATTCATTTTTATTACTGCTTACTGTGATAACCTCACAGTTTCAAATGCTTCAATTTTTTCTTTTTTACTGATGAGAAAATCAATATCGTCATAACCGTTTAGCAAGCACGTTTTTTTATAGGGGTCTATCTCAAAAGGTATTTCTCCCACAGGGGTTTTTAAGGTTTGTTGTTCTAAGTTGACAGCCAATTCTGTTGATGGTTTTTCGGTAACTTTTGCCAATAATTGGTTTAGATATTTTTCAGGTACTTGAATGGGTAGCAATCCGTTATTCAACGCATTTCCTTTAAAAATATCGGCAAAAAAACTACTGATGATAACTTTAAATCCATAATCAGCCAACGCCCAAGCGGCATGTTCGCGGCTAGAACCACAACCAAAATTGTTACCGGCTATGAGAATGTTTCCGCTAAAGCGCGAATCGTTCAATACAAAATTTTTATTGATATTGCCCTCTTTATCAAAACGCCAATCTCTAAATAAGTTATCGCCAAAGCCTTGTTTATCAGTTGCTTTTAAAAAGCGGGCAGGGATAATTTGGTCAGTATCTACATTTTCTGTGGGCAATGGTATCGCGGTTGATAGTATGGTGGTGAGTTTTTCCATAGTTAGGCAAATTGCGGTTCTTCAATTTCTTCGGAAATAGTTACAATTTTTCCTGCAATAGCAGTAGCGGCAGCTACTAACGGACTTGCTAAAATGGTTTTAGCCCCTTGGCCTTGGCGCCCCTCAAAATTTCTATTTGATGTTGATACGCAGTATTCGCCTTGGGGAATCTTATCATCATTCATCGCCAAACAGGCAGAACATCCGGGTTGCCGTAATTGGAATCCGGCGGTTTCAAAAATTTCCTGTAGGCCTTCTTTGGCAATTTGTTGAGCCACTTGTTGTGAACCGGGCACTAGCCATGCCGTTACATTGGCAGCTTTTTGTTTTCCTCTTACGTAAGTGGCGGCCACTCTAAAATCTTCAATTCGGGCATTGGTACAACTGCCTATGAAAACGTAGTTAATTTCTTTTTCTAATAACAATTCTCCTTTGTGAAAGCCCATATAGGCTAATGATTTTTCAAATGTTGCATCGTTAATTTCTGGTATAGATTCAGAAATTTTAATTCCCATTCCCGGATTGGTACCATAGGTAATCATCGGTTCGATATCCGAAGCATCGAAAGTATATTCTATATCAAAAACAGCATCGGCATCTGTTCTTAGTGTTTTCCAATAGGTTACTTTTTTATCGAAATCGTCGCCTTTTGGGGCGAATTTTCTTCCTCTTAGGTAGTTGAAAGTGGTTTTGTCAGGCGCAATTATTCCACCCCGGGCACCCATTTCAATACTCATATTGCAAACGGTCATTCGCCCTTCCATAGACATTTCTTCGAATACATTTCCGGCATACTCACAAAAATAACCGGTACCGGCATTGGTACCCAATTTTGAAATAATATAGAGTATCACATCTTTGGGCAATACATTTTTACGGAGTTTGCCATTTACCGTTACCCGCATTTTTTTGGGTTTTTGTATCAGCAGACACTGACTGGCAAATACTTGTGCTACTTGGCTGGTGCCGATACCAAAGGCAATGGTGCCGAAAGCCCCGTGTGTTGAGGTATGGCTATCGCCGCAGACCATGGTCATGCCGGGTTGTGTAATGCCTAACTCGGGAGCAATTACGTGTACAATACCGTTGTACTTATGCCCTAATCCATAAAGGGTAATCTTATTTTTTTGGCAATTTTGGGTGAGTTGTTGTAATTGTTTTCTCGATAATGTATCTTGTATCGGTAGGTGTTGGTTGATTGTTGGCGTGTTATGGTCGGCAGTGGCAATAATCTGGTCTGGCCTGGCAACCGGAATATTGCGTTCTTCTAATTCTTGAAATGCTTGCGGACTGGTAACTTCATGGATGAGATGTTTGTCTATATAGAGCACTTGCGGCCCGTTTTTAACGCTGTCTACTACATGGGCATCCCAAACCTTATCGAACAATGTTTTTCCCATGTTATGCAAATATTGAAGTTCCTATATTGCTCATTTTGACAATATTGTGGATATCGTCATCTAAAATTTCTTTTTTTCTATCGGCAAAATTCAAAAATGCATTGTACACTTTGTCTAATTGAATTTTAGTAAGTTCATAACCTACTTTTTTGGCACGGTATGCCAAGGCTGCCCTGCCACTTCGGGCTGTTAATACTATTGAAGAGTGGTCAACACCCACATCTTTAGGGTTCATAATTTCATAGGTTTCCCTATTTTTAATGACACCGTCTTGGTGAATGCCTGAACTGTGTGCAAAGGCATTGGCACCTACAATGGCTTTGTTGGGTTGTACGGGCATACCCATACTTTCTGATACCAATTGGCTTGTACTGTATAAAAGTTGTGTGTTGATATGTGTTTCTAAGTTGAGGTACGGATGCTGTTTTAAAACCATGACAACTTCTTCTAAAGAGGTGTTTCCGGCACGTTCGCCAATACCATTAATGGTACATTCTATTTGCCTAGCCCCATTGATAACGCCGGCAATTGAGTTTGCCGTAGCCATGCCTAAATCGTTATGGCAATGGCAAGATAAGACAGCTTTTTCAATACCTTTAACATTTTCTTTGAGGTATTTTATTTTGGCGCCGTATTCTTCGGGCAAGCAATAACCGGTGGTATCCGGAATATTCAATACGGTAGCTCCGGCTTTGATAACTTCTTCACAGACACGTGCTAAAAATTCATTATCGGTCCTACCCGCATCTTCAGCATAAAATTCTACATCTTCAACAAAAGATTTGGCATATTTTACGGCAGCGATGGCACGTTCTAATATTTGTTGCCGCGTGGTATTGAATTTATGAATGATATGCGAGTCGGAAGTGCCAATACCGGTATGGATTCTAGGCTTTTTGGCGTATTTTAAGGCTTCGGCGGCTACTTCGATATCTTTTTTTACCGACCTTGTCAATCCGCAAACGGTTGCGTTTTTAACAATTTTTGCAATTTCATTGACCGATGAAAAATCACCGGGGCTAGAAATAGGGAATCCGGCTTCAATAACGTCAACCCCCAGTTCATCAAGCCTGTTGGCGATGATTACTTTTTGTTCGGTATTTAATTTACAGCCGGGTACTTGCTCTCCATCTCGCAAGGTAGTATCGAAGATATAGACATTATTTTTGCTCATTATTTAAAATATATTTCTTTATTGTACTACGAATTTATATTTTGGCTCACTCTTATAGTGTAAGCTATATGCTGAATTTACAATGTTTAACTATCTCTATGAGTTTTTAAATATTTGACAATCAATATATTGACTCAATTTTTGTTACGATGACAAACCAACAAAAAGATAATTTATTTGTATTAGTAAAGTCACTTTCTAAATCAGAAAAGAGGCAATTTAAACTCTATGTAGGTAGATTAGGGGGCAATACAGATTCTAAATTTTTAGCACTTTTTAATTTGTTGGATAAATTAAAAAAATACGAAGAGGCGGCTATTTTAAAAAGCGGAATTGTTAAAAAAGCGCAGTTGTCAAATTTAAAAGCACATTTATATAAGCAGGTATTGATTAGCTTACGGCTGAATCCACTGCATCAAAACATACGAGTCCAGGTGCGTGAGCAATTAGATTTTGCCACTATCTTATACCATAAAGGCCTGTATAAGCAGAGTTTAAAAATTTTAGACAAAGCCAAAAATATGGCCATTGCCAATGAAGAAAAAAATGTGGCTTATGAAATTGTTGAATTGGAAAAAGTCATTGAATCGCAGTATATTACAAGAAGTATCAGCAGCCGTGCCGACGAATTGACCGAGCAGGCAAAATGGTTGAGCATTCAAAATACCATTACCAGTAAGTTGTCTAATTTATCCTTGCAGTTGTACGGTATTTTATTGAAAACGGGCTATGTTAAAAATGATGAAGAATACAAAACGATTACCGCATATTTTAATGCCCGGATGCCTAGTTTTACGTTTGAAGAATTGGGATTTCGCGAAAAGTTATGGTTGTATAAATCGTATTTGTGGTATAGCTTTTTGGTACAGGATTTTTTGTCGTGTTACAAGTATGCCGATAAATGGGTGACGATGTTTTACAATCATCAAAATATGATTACGTTAAATCCCGTTTTTTTTCTCAAAGGGAATAATTATTTGTTAGAATCGCTTTTCTTTATCAAATACCATTCGAAATTCAAAGAAACGTTGCAAAAATTGGAGGATGTAATTCACCGAAGCGAACTGTTGCCTAAAGAAGACAACATTGCGGTACTCAGTTTTTTATACGTGTGTAATAATAAATTGAATTTACATTTTTTAGAAGGGAGTTTTAAGGAGGGGATTCCGTTGGTAGATGAGATTTTAAAAGGGATAAAGCAATATCGAAACCGAATTGACGAGCATCATATTATGGTGCTGTATTACAAGATTGGCAGCTTGTATTTTGGTGCCGGCGATAGTAAAAAATGTATAGAATACTTAGAAAAAATTATCCATAACCGCTCGTTGCAAATGCGTGAAGATTTGATGTGCTTTTCGCGCATTTTGAGTTTGGTAGCACATTATGAAGTGGGGTTGGATTATCATTTGGATGTACAGTTAAAGAGTACCTATAAGTTTTTAATCAAGATGAACGATTTGCACGAGGTACAAAAAGAAATGATTAAGTTTTTACGGAGTTTGGGCGATATTTATCCACATCAATTAAAAAAAGAATTTATAAAGTTACATGCCAAATTAAAAACTTTTGAGGACGACCCTTATGAGCGAAGGGCCTTTTTGTATTTAGATATTTTATCATGGCTGGAAAGTAAAATTGAAAACCGGCCGGTAGATGAAATTGTACAAGAGAAATTTAAAATGTTACGGCGGTAGTATCTTAAAATTTCACCAACTGACTTTCACTAAAAAATTAGGCGTAAACCCCAACCCGAATTTATCGATAATCCGTACCGGGTCATTCGGGGCATTATTGCCAATATACTCTTTGCTAATTTGATTTTTTTGGTTGTATAGATTTCGTATT
>DRQI01000502.1 GCA_011330545.1 Flavobacteriia bacterium | reverse complement strand
TTCCGGGAAAAATCAAAAACATACAAGAAAAGCTATCTTAGATAGTAGTAACTATGCCATTTACTTTTTAGTGATTGCTGCTTTTTTGATTTTCAGTTGTACGACACCTCGCAATGCGATGGCTTCATCAAATACATCACAAAAAGAAGAACCGGTAAGAATAGCAAATGACAGCTTAGAATACGAAATTATTATTTTTGATATAGGCTTTAATTATTATTTACAATCTATCGCCCGGCCCATTAGCTATTATTCGCAAGATTATTTAGAAACCAGAAACAGAATCTATGTCATTGAATGGAATAACCGGGTAAGAGACCCCTTACGGTATAATCACAATATATACGAAAATATAATTGACTACCAACCCACAATAGATTATGGCTTAGAAGTCAATTATAAATTGTTCAATTATTTTCAATTTGCACAACGCAAATACAAGATGCGGTTAGGCTATTTTAGGGTTCAATAACCGGAGGCCCGCCCGCTAAAATCTCTTCATTGGCATATTCGGCAAATAATTTGAAGTTTTCTCTAAATGTATCGGCAAGTTTATGCGCTTGCTTATAATATTCTTTGTCATTATTCCACGTAGTACGCTGGCTCAGAACTTCACTAGGTACATTAGGGCATTTTCTGGGTTGTGCCAATCCGAAAACCGAATGAATGTGATATCTTTCTTTCGATATTTCACCCAATTCGCCATTTAAGGCAGCCGTAATCAACGCCCGTGTATATTTCAGTTTTATCCTACTGCCTACTCCATAAGCGCCACCAACCCAACCGGTATTTACGAGCCAGACATTTACATTGGCCTCTTTCATCTTTTTGCTTAACATCTCGGCGTATTTAGTAGGATGCAAAGGCATAAAAGGCGCTCCGAAACAAGCTGAAAAACTCGGCAACGGCTCGTCTATCCCTTCTTCAGTACCGGCAACTTTAGCGGTATATCCCGAGATAAAATGATAGGCCGCCTGCCCGGGAGTTAATTTTGAGATGGGTGGCAATACCCCAAAAGCATCGGCAGTTAAGAAAAATATATTTTTCGGATTTCCGGCCAATGAAGGAGTTTGGATATTATCTATGTGATAAATAGGGTAACTGACACGTGTATTTTGAGTAATGGAAACATCTGAGTAATCAACTTCGTTAGTACCTTCTTTAAAAATGACATTTTCTAACAGTGCCCCCGGTTTGATGGCCCTGAAAATATCCGGTTCTTTTTCTTCCGATAAATCGATTACTTTAGCATAACAGCCTCCTTCAAAATTAAAAATGACATTGTCTTTTGTCCAGCCATGTTCATCATCACCAATCAATTTTCTATTCGGATCAGCTGACAAGGTTGTTTTTCCGGTACCCGAAAGGCCGAAGAAAATAGCGGTTTCGCCATTTTCACCCACATTGGCAGAACAGTGCATTGGCAGTGTTTCTTTAAAAACCGGCAAGATAAAGTTCAATGCAGAAAAAATACCTTTTTTTACCTCTCCGGTATAACCGGTACCACCAATTAGGATAATCTTCTTGGTAAAGTTTAAAATGGCAAAATTATGCTGGCGCGTACCGTCTTCATCAGCAATGGCCGTAAAGCCGGGAGCTTGTATGACGGTCCATTCAGGTGTGAAATTCTCAAGTTCCTCCCTGTTGGGCCTTAAAAACATATTATAGGCAAAAAGGCTTACCCACGGCAACTCTGTAATAACCCTGATGTTCAGCCTGTAACGTTCGTCAGCACAGGCATAGGCATCTCTGGCATAGAGCTCTTTGCCTGATAAGTAGGCAGTTACTTTTTTATAAAGGGCGTCAAATTTATCTTCTTCAAAGGGGAGGTTAATATCACCCCACCAAACGCTATCTTTAGTAATAGCGTCTTTTACAATAAACCGGTCTTTGGGAGATCGGCCGGTAAATTCACCGGTGTTTACAGCTAACGTACCTGTGTTGGCGAGTTTGCCTAATCCTTTGTCGACACAAATTTTTGTTAAATCTTCAGGACTTAAATTCCAATGTACAGTGGCATTTTTTATTCCGTAATTTTCCATAGCACTGTTTACGGATTGAGTAGTATTTTCCATTAGTAGTGTTAAATTAAATGGTGGTCAAAAGTAAACAAAAATATTTTTAACGAAAACGTTTGCGTAAATTTTTTTATCAAAAAAAATTAGTAACTATTCAGTTGCTCCATTTTGAGCAGAAAAAGCATTTTAAGGATGAAATGTGATAAGCCGAAAAATTAGGTTCATATTAAAAGAAAAAAAACCTTAAAAAGAACGATGTTTATGGTGATGAAATTTCTTTTGATTTGGTGGTTAAAAAAGATACCTTTGGAAGGTAAATAAACGCCATAAGCTGGGTTTATTTAGAAGTTGGCAACAAGCTGAATGAAGCAACTGAAAATAAATGAAAGAAAAAAGACCAATAGATAGAAAAAGAGAATCAGGTGGAATGGCTGACATCGGAACGAAAGAAGATGGAGCTATTATGCAAATGATTAAAATTGGAGAAAGATTGATAATTCTGAAGGAAAAATCTATTTATGAATTTATGATGGCTGATGACATTGACCCTGAAAGGACAAATATCAAACTACCAAATAACATCCACAAATTAATAATTGACCAAGGTTCTGAATCAGAAATAGTATCTAAAGTATTCTTAACAGCTAACACACTTTTTAATAAAGGTAAATTTGATGAATCTGTGGACATCCCGAAAGCTTTAAATCTAACACTTGACTTAATTCAAGAACTAGCAATTTTGGAAAGCGAAATAAATAGCTACCTACGGAAAGAAGAAGAGGTATCAGTAGAATATGAATCAAAAAGGGACAAATCAGTTAGCTACTCGATTCCTTCAATTGGAAATGCTAAAAATCGTTGCACTACAATCTTCCAAAAGGCAGACCATATTGAGCAAACTTTAATGAAAATTATCACCATCTTTTATCCAAATGATGGACTTACTCAGCAATCTCACTTTCCAAAATTTAGTGAGGTAATAAAGGAAAAATATGGAGAAAAGGACAGTTTTACCAAGTTTCTCGAATCAACCTTAGAATTTATGAAGGTAATAAGAAATTTAAGAAACGCTTTAGACCATCAACTTAAAGGCGTTGAAGTATATGATTTCGAATTAGCTGCAAACTCTGATGTTCTTGTACCAAGTATTGAGCTTGATTTTAAAGGCAGTAAATTAGAAAGACAATCATTATCAGAATTTCTTAAAATATTAATTCCAAACTACATTCACATTTGCGAATTAACAATAGTGCATTTGGCTGGCAGGAATTTTATTCCAAGTATAATGCAACAAGGGATTAGAGAGATTCCAGAAGAAAAAAGACGTAATAAATTCGTTCGATATAGCTTTTGGTCTGCAATGGGAGTTGGTGGATATTTTGACCAATAAAAACTCATAAAAACAAAATGGAAGAGAAAGATAAAATAGCTGATTTACCATCTTATTCAAAAATTAGAAAAGATGTTCAAGGAGCTAATGCGATTGGAAAAGTCGTAAAATTTCTTTCATTTTTTGGCATCAAAAACAAAAACTTAAATGAAGCTTTTTCTAAAATACCTGACTTAAAAAAAGAAGTTGAACATCTTTCTACATTACCAGATAGATTCAATTCACATTTTTCCAAATTAGGATGGATCTCACACGAATCTATGAATTCATCATTAATGGAAAAAGCAGTTGAATTAGCTGATAATGGTGATATTGAAAAAGCAGAAACAATTTTATCAAACCATTTCACATCTACAGAAATTAGTTGGCTTCAACATAGATTTAGAGTTTTACCAGCTTTTTCAATCCGTTTTGAATTAATTGAAAAAGCTTATAATGACACTCTTGAAAGACGTTTCCATTCCTGTGTTCCTCTATTATTAACGATAATAGATGGTGCAGTCAATGATATAAGTAAAAGCAAAGGCTTTTTTTCTAAAAACACAGAATTAAAAGCTTGGGATAGTATTGCTTCACACAGTAGCGGACTCACAGCAATAAAAGAAATCTTTAACACTTCAAGAAAAAAGACCAACGCAGAAGAAATATTCCTGCCTTATAGAAATGGAATTTTACACGGTAGAGATTTAAAATTTGACAATCAATTTGTTGTAGGCAAATGTTGGTCAACTTTATTTGCAGTTAATGACTGGGCAAGTGCTTTAAAAGAAGAAAAAGAAAACCCTCCAATCCCAGAAAAGCAATTAACTCTTGGTGAAAGTTGGAGAGAATTAAAAAAGACCATAGTTGAATATCAAGAATGGAAGGTTAAAAGTGATTTAAGATGGAAAGAACTTGATAATTGGAAACCAAGAGAAAATATAAATATTGACCCGTCAAATTTTAATGAGTTTAGCCCAGAAAAAACAGCTTTTGAAATAGCAAAAAGTTGGGAAAATAAAAATTACGGTAATATCGCAAAACTAATTCATAGGTTTAGTGATAAAGAAATAAATATTGGTGTAGAAGCTGGAAAAATAAGACGTGAATTAGAATACAAAAAACTGATTTCATTTAAAATAAAATCTATTAGAGATGAAGCACCAGCCATTTCTGAAATAACAATGAACATTGTCTATGAATTGAATGATGAAAAG
>DRQI01000501.1 GCA_011330545.1 Flavobacteriia bacterium | reverse complement strand
TTTTTTTTAACTAAGCCCCAATGGTGTGTTTCAGTTCGGCAATTTGATTTTCCCAAAACATTTTAGATTCATCTACTTCATCTTCATCGGCAAAATCGGTTACAATTAGTGAAACATCTTTTGTCAAAGCATCAACTTCTATTCTAAATTCAAAATAAACATCATCTTCATCTTCATCATTCATCCATTTATAGCGTATTTTTTCATTTGTTTTATACCCAATCCTTTTGGCTTGCTCTTCACTATCATCCCATATAAAAGTAAATACATCACTCCTTGAATTGACATTATCAGCAAACCATTCACTCAACCCATCGGGTGTTGATAAATACTGATACAGAAAAGCCGGAGAAGAAAGTATTGGGAACTCCAAGTCAAATTTTATTTTATCAGACATTAATTTAGTTTTATTCATTGCCTGACAATATATAGATTATCTCAGTTTAAAAAAACTTTTTTTAATAAAATTTTTAAGAGAGAATTCTTGCTTGCAGTGAATTTGTTTTTATATTTGCAACCTTAAAATTGGCGAGGTAGCTCAGTTGGTTAGAGCGCAGGATTCATAACCCTGAGGTCAGGAGTTCAAATCTCCTTCTCGCTACAAAAATGAGGCTAAAATAAACTTTATGCCTCATTTTTATTTTATAAGCATTCCTAATCGGTTACCAAATGACATGGCACCTAACTAATAACATTTTCTAAAAAACATCGATTCTCAATATTACTAATTTTAAATTTTGAGGCTTATTGTTTTTAGGCAATGTATTTGTGTGTTGGTAATTTTGGCCGAATTCGAAGCGAAAACATATTTAATTTTATGAAATAAAATTCACACTTTCTTAGAAAGCGGCTTATGAAACCTCATGAAAGGATACTAAAAGACCTGTCAGGCCTGAAAAATAGACAAAGCCAAAAAAATATTACAGTCTGCTGAGCAGATAATTTTTAAAATAAAAAAAAGTATTCAAAAGCCCATAAAATGAGTAATTGAAGTTTGTATGATATTTGAATTTAGGTTTTATACTCTTTCTAGCCTTGTATACAACAAAAACCTGTTTTTTGTATCTTGTGCAACGGATTTTTGTCTCAAAAAAATCCTCATGTGCTTAACCATTGCCAATCTTACAAAAACAGCTGGCAACAAAATAAAAAAGTAGAATGAAAAACAAATTATTACTTCTGTTATTAACTTTAGTTTCATTTATTGGGCAAAGTCAAGACAAAAATAAAAATGTACTTTATGTAGTTGATTCGATACCAATAATTGAAGAACCTAAAGAAGGGTTTAATACATTAACAGAAAAGGAAATTGACAATGTTGTTGTTTTAAAAAATAAAAAAGTAATTGACTCTCTCGGGTATAAAGATTTAGACGAAATAATTTATATTTTCACTAAAGCATATATGCAAAGACCAGATAGTATAAAAGCAGTTCCTACTACCAAACTAATGAATAAAAAGAATGGTGCATGGTATTTAAAAAATAGTTCAACAACCTATTCAGGAAAATTTATTGACTATTATTTAACTGGAATGAAGCAAGGTGAAGGGGTTTTATCTAATGGTAAATTAAAAGGAAAACGCCGACTCTATTATCAAAACGGAAATGTATCAGACGAAATTGAATACGAAAACGGAATATCAAACGGACTTGAAAAAAGATTCTATAAAGATGGTACTTTAAGCCAAAAAGGAACATTTAAAAATGGGAAAGAAGTTGGAATTTGGGAAATGTACTATCCAAATGGCCAATTAAAACAAAGAACTACTTTTAAGAATGGGAAAATGAATGGAGAATCTATCTCATATTATTCAACTGGGAACATAAAAGGAAAAAATATTTATGTAAATGGAATTTATCAAAAGAATAAAATAAATGATAAGTTGTTTAAATATTACAACGAATCTCAAGAACTCTATAAACAAGTTAATTACAAAGGAGCAATTAAAAAACTAAATAAAGCATTGGAATTAGACGCTACTTGGGCAAAAGGTTATTTTGCCAGAGGCACAATGAAATTAAATAACTTTCAATTTGATGAAGCAATTATCGATTTTGACAAAACTCTTGAAATTGAACCTTATTTCACAAATGCATATGCAAATCGTGCTTTTGCAATTATTAGAAAATATGAACTCGGAAATAATAGAACTTTATCAAAATCAAAAGACATTCAAATAATAGCAACCAACGAAGCTGAAATACCAGAAACTGAATTGACAAAAATATGCGAAGACTTAAACAAAGCCGTTTCGTTAGGAGATAATAACTGGATGGTATTAGAAGCAGTGAATAAACGTTGTAAAAAATAAAAACTAGTTGCCAACATCGCCATAATGAATTGCTTAGGTTCGCACTATTTATTAACAAAATAATAATTTTATATCTTTCTGTATTCGTAGTAAAGCATACAAAATAAAAGTATTTATATACCCAAACATTGCATAACGGTTTTTTAATTTCCTAAAAAACTACTTCCAATGAAATACAAATTTTGTCAAAATTAGAATCCGGTTTTTAACAAAAAACAATACCTTTACAGTTAATAAATTGGTGTTTTAAAGTATTGTAAAGCCTTAAAATACCCGTCACACAATTGACCCGTTTATATACTCTTAAAATACAAACCCTATGAAAAAACTATCCTTACTTTTGGTTGCAACACTATTGGGCACTACACTTACTTTTGGCCAAAAAATAACCGATTTTGTACACGATAAGAATTTGACCACTTCGCAAAAGGTTGATTCGTTACTTTCAATAATGACGTTACAAGAAAAAATCGGCCAGATGAATCAATACAATGGGTTTTGGAATGTTACCGGGCCGGTACCCAAAACCGGTGATGCTGCCAAAAAATACGAACAGTTAAAAGCCGGACTGGTAGGCTCTATGTTGAATGTACGCGGTGTAAAACAGGTGAAATCGGTACAACAAATGGTCGTTGAAAAATCTCGGTTGGGCATACCGCTAATCATTGGTTTTGATGTAATACACGGTTATAAAACCATAGCCCCTATTCCGTTAGCCGAAGCGGCCAGTTGGGATTTGGAAGCCATCAAAAAATCTGCTCAAGTAGCTGCCGGTGAAGCGGCTGCCAGTGGTATCAATTGGACCTTTGCCCCGATGGTAGACATCTCTCGCGATGCCCGTTGGGGGCGTGTGATGGAGGGCGCCGGAGAAGACCCATACCTAGGCAGTAAAATTGCCGCTGCCCGAGTAAAAGGTTTCCAAGGAGATGACTTAGCTGCCGTCAATACCATCGCTGCTTGTGCCAAACACTTTGCCGCCTATGGCTTTGCCGAAGCCGGTAAAGAATACAATACCGTAAGCGTGGGCATGCCAACATTATACAATACCATATTACCGCCTTTTCATGCCGCTTCTAATGCCGGAGTGAAGACTTTTATGAATTCTTTTAACGAACTTAACGGCATTCCCGCTACCGGAAACGCCTTACTGCAACGCAAAATTTTAAAAGGCAATTGGAATTTTAAAGGTTTTGTGGTTTCAGATTGGGGCTCTATTGGCGAATTGCGAGTACACGGCGTTGCCAAAGACAATAAAGAGGCCGCAAAACTCGCCGTAATTGCAGGTTCTGATATGGATATGGAATCGTATGCCTATATCGATAATTTAGAAACATTGGTAAAAGAAAAAGCCATTGATAAAGAATTAATCAATGATGCTGTTCGTAGGATCTTAACAGTGAAATTTGAATTAGGACTTTTTGACAACCCTTACAAATACTGTGATGAAGCGCGTGAAAAGAAAGTTATCGGAAGTAAAGAAAATAGCGATGCCGTCTTGCAAATGGCAAAAAAATCGATTGTTTTATTGAAAAATGATATCCCGAAAGGAAAAAATAACAAACTACTGCCGTTGCCCGAAAAAGGCATACAAATTGCATTGATTGGCGCGTTGGCAAATGACAAAAACAGTCCCCTAGGAAGTTGGCGCCTAGCCAGTACCGACAACAGTGCTGTAAGTGTTTTAGAAGGATTGAGCCGCTATAAAGGCAATCAACTCACTTATAAAAAAGGTGCTGATGTAACCGTAGGCAAAACCTCTTTTATACATGAAGTAACTATTAATACTACCGACAAAAGCGAATTTAACGAAGCACTTTCAACCGCTAAAAATGCTGATGTGGTCATTATGGTATTAGGAGAACACGGTTTTCAAACCGGTGAAGGAAGAAGCAGGACAAATTTACAATTGCCGGGAGTACAACAAGAATTGTTAGAAGAAGTCTACAAGGTGAACCCCAATATTATTTTGGTATTAAACAACGGGCGCCCATTGGCTATCACTTGGGCCGATGAACACATTCCGGCCATTATTGAAGCATGGCAATTGGGTACACAAGCCGGCAATGCCATTGCCCAAGTAATTTACGGCGATTATAACCCCAGTGGAAAGTTACCGATGACTTTTCCTAGAAATGTGGGGCAAGTACCTATTTATTACAATCATAAAAATACAGGAAGGTCTGCACCGATGGCAAACGATATGGTTTTTTGGTCGCATTACAGCGATGTTGACAATTCGCCACTATATCCTTTTGGTTACGGATTGAGTTATACTTCCTTTCACTATAAAAATTTACTATTAGACAAAAATGAAATTTCTACGGATGGAAAAATTAAGGTTTCTGTAGATGTTTCGAATACGGGCAATTATGATGGCGACGAAGTAGTACAACTGTATATTAGAGATTTAATCGGGAGCCTTACGCGGCCGGTTAGGGAATTAAAAGGCTTTAAAAAAATACGGTTAAAAGCCGGCGAAACTAAAACGGTAACTTTTATGATTACTGCCGAATCACTTCAGTTTTATACGGCAAATCACAAATGGGAAGTAGAACCCGGAGATTTTGAACTTTGGGTAGGTGGCGATTCTAATGCTGTACTCAAGGGCTCTTTTAGCGTAATGAACTAAAATAATTTTCGACTACCTCAAAGTATACATCAGCTAATTATAAATAATACCAACAACAAATAAAAATGAAAAAAATAACGACGTTACTGATTCTATTCCTCTCCTGTACACTGTTCTCACAAAATATTGATAAAAAACTCGCTGCATTGGGTATTGAACTTCCTAAAACGCCCAAACCGTTGGCAAATTATGTCAATGCCGTTCGGGTAGGCAATGTTATTTATCTTTCGGGCAAGGGCCCAAGAAAAGCTGACGGGACATTTATTACCGGAAAAGTAGGCCGCGACATGACCGTTGAAGAGGCTCAAAAAGCAGCAAGGTTAACAGCCATCAATCAATTGGCCGCCTTAAAAGAATTTATCGGAAACCTAGATAAGGTAAAACGAATAGTAAAAGTTTTCGGCATGGTAAACTGCACTACCGATTTTACTCGGCAACCTACTGTTATCAATGGTTTTTCTGATGTAATGGTTGAAGTTTTTGGCGAAAAAGGCCGCCATGCGCGAAGTGCTGTGGGTATGGGCTCGTTACCTGCAAATATTCCTGTAGAAATTGAAATGATTGTAGAGATTGAAGAATAATATATTATAATAACTGATAAGAAAAACCTGTGAAAACAATAAAGTATTGTTTATACTAACAGATTCTTATTAATACCCAAAATATTATCTTTGGTATACTGCTTTATAAATGTTTCGGTAAAATATTTTTTTCCTAGCAACTCTTGTTCTTTCAGTATATTTTGAACATCTCTTTCGGTATATTCTTTGAGCATGGGCTTGGCCAATTCGGCAAAGCTATAATGCCAGGGCTCGTATTTAAAGCCCCTTCTGGTATGGTCATTGGTATATACTCTGAAATATCCGTATTTATAAGCATTTTCATCCATCCACTCCCTAAAATTTTTATAGATGCCATATCCGTGAAAATTTTTGGTATTTAACGGATACCTTGATGTTTTTATACTGCCGTCTACCACGTCTATTTCTGTGCCCCAATGATGGCGCGAACTTCCGGGAATAGCTGTATAGCGAATATTATATTCTACGGCGGTTTTAGGCGATAATTTGCGCGACCTGTAACGATTGTACTTACGCGTCCAAATTAAATTTTGATGGTAAAAACTTCTATAACTGGACACAACCCGAATACGCATGCCATGTTTACGGGCAGCACTATCCATATCTAAAAAAGCCTCATGCGCCCGTTTTAGCAATCGGTAGCCTTTGCCATACAAAGCAGGGGTACTTTTACCAATTAAATATCTATTTGAATACCGGTTTGTTGAAGTTGATAAAGCCAAACTTGGAGCTGAAATAATGGCGATACTCGCAAAAGCTGAAGTCTTTAAAAATTTTCTTCTCGAATTCATTACAATAATTACAAATAATAGTTAAAAATTATTTTACATTATCTGACAATTACTCCTAATCCCAACTGTAGCAATTTTCTTCTTTTTACAGTTTTAAAAATAGATGAATTATCATTTTATTTTAAAGTATTCTTATTTTTGTTGTTAACAATTTGAGAATAGCATATAAATGTGCCAAAAAAGGGGATGAGGTATATTTGAAATCATTTAATTTTTTGATTATCAATATGATAATAAGAGATTCTTAAAAAAAGAAGTAGCTGTAGTTATAAACAAAAAATGTTAAAAACTCATATTTATGAACTTTTTCTCGCTATAGAAAATGGTTAGAGGCACCTGTAAAACGAATAAAATACGATGGTTATTCACCTTTAAATTTAGCTTTTTTACTACCTTCATACATTTCGTATTTTACAAAGCGGCATTCTAATTTGCCATTATAGATTTTTATTTTCTTTGAAGTGCGAAGGCCTACATTTTTTAAACCTCCACTAAAATCAGAAGTAATCAACCAAGCATTGGTATTGGGATACCCATGCTTTAATGTATTGCCAATCTCTTTGTAAAAAACCGGCACATCAATCTCAAGGCGTTCTCCATAAGGTGGGTTAAAAACAATAATGGTTTTTCCTTCGGTTTCTTTTTTTGTCGTAAAAAAATTGGCTTGTTTGATTTCAATAAAATCTTCTAAGTTGGCATTTTTTACATTGTCTATCGCTTTTCTCACCGCAGACGGGGCTTTGTCAAATCCGATAATTTTAGCATCAGATGCCCTTATTTTTTTGAGCAATGAATTCTTAATAATATCAAATAAATTTTCATCGAAATCTTTCCATTTTTCGAATCCGAATTCACGCCTATTCAAATTTGCAGGAATACGGTTGGCAATCATGGCCGCTTCTATCAAAATAGTACCGCTCCCACACATGGGGTCTATAAAATGTTGTGAGCCGTCATAGCCGCTAAACAATACCAATCCGGCTGCCAATACTTCATTAATGGGAGCAATATTGGTAGCACTTCGATAACCACGCTTGTGCAGCGAATCACCCGAACTATCTAACGAAACCGTACATAAGTCTTTTTGAATATGTATGTTTAACTGTAAATCAGGATGCTTCAAATCTACATTGGGCCGTTTGCCAAACTTTTTCCTAAAATAATCTGCCAAGGCATCTTTTGATTTCAGTGCGAGGTAATGCGAATGGGTAAACTTCTCTGAATTTGCTACGGCATCAATAGCAAAGGTGCCGTCAACATCTAAATATTTTTCCCATCGTATGGTTTGTAATTGCTGATATAAATGGTCTTCTGAGCGTACTCTAAAACTTCTAATGGGCTTTAAAATCCTAACTGCTGTCCGTAAAGCAAGGTTTGCTTTGTACATAAAACCCAAATCTCCGGTAAAAGAAACGCTTCGTACGCCAATTTTTACATTCATAGCACCAAGGGTTCGCAATTCTTTTGCCAACAACTCTTCAAAACCAAATAGGGTTTTGGCCAACATTTTAAAATTTTCATCCATTCAAAAAAAAATTTCTACAAAAGTAGTTCATTTATCAATGCTATACTTTGATTTCTTACTTTTGTAGTAATTCTAATGTCTATGTCCCAACAGCAAGAGTGGTTTAAAGAGTGGTTTGATACCCGATATTATCATATTCTTTATCAGGATAGGAATGATGATGAGGCACAACTTTTTATGCGAAACCTACTTTCGTATTTACAACTCAAAAAAGATAGTAAAATACTCGATTTGCCTTGTGGAAAGGGTAGGCATGCCGTTTATTTAAACTCATTGGGCTATGATGTTACCGGAGCCGATTTATCGGCCAATAGCATTGCTTATGCCCGGCGATTTTCAAATAAATCATTACATTTTGTAGTGCATGACATGCGTCATCCGTTTGCCACTAAATTTGACGCTATTTTTAATTTATTTACCAGCTTTGGGTACTTTGATGACCAAACCAATATTAGGGTATTGAAAAATCTAAAAAACGGACTGAAAAAGAAAGGCGTTTTAGTTATAGATTTTATGAATGTAAATTATGTGAAACAGCATTTAGTAAAGGAAGAAACCATTGTTAAAAGCGGTATTGAGTTTAACATTGCAAGAACTATCATTGACTCTTTTATTGTAAAGGAAATTCGATTTGCAGCCGATAAAAAAGAGCATTTTTTTACAGAGCGTGTTCGTTTTTTATCGCTCGAAACATTACAGCTGTATTTTAAAGAAGCCGGTTTCGCTATAAAGCATACCTTTGGCACGTATTCACTAACTGAATTTGATCTTGAAAATTCAAGTCGATTAATCTTAATTTTAGAATGAACATACTCGCTTTAATAGGTTCTGTTATTCTTGGTGTTGTATTGGTAGTATCTATCAAACCCACTACCAAAACAATTCAGTTATTCCTTTCATTTAGCGGGGCATATCTATTATCAATTACCGTATTGCATTTATTGCCCGAAGTATTTGAATCACAACAAAAAAATATCGGAGTTTTTATCTTAGTAGGAATATTGTTGCAAAGTATTTTAGAATATTTTTCAAAAGGAGCAGAACACGGCCATGTACATATTCACTTACACGCCAACAAGATACCTTGGCTACTGTTTTTTAGTTTGAGTTTACATGCTTTTTTTGAGGGAATTCCCTTAGGTGCAGCAGATAATAAGTTATTATTATGGGCTATTGTAATTCATAAAATACCGATTACCGTTATTCTTTTTATCTTTTTATTAAATGCTAAGCTGGCAAAAAAAGGCATTTATTTATTTCTGGCGGCTTTTGCCTTGATGAGCCCCTTAGGAATGGCTTTGAGTAAAAAAATGACTTTTTTTAATCAGTATCATATAGAAATAACAGCTGTTATTATTGGGATATTTTTTCATATTTCAACCGCTATTTTATTTGAAAGTACCCAAAATCACCAATTTAACAGCAGAAAGTTTATTGCCGTACTATTGGGTTTTATCATTGCTTTTTTGAGCGTTTGATTTTTAAGCCACACGTTGGCTGAGTAGTTTTTTCTTGGCATTGTGGTATCCGAATTACTTTTATCAATGATAAGGGTTACCATTTTATTAAAATTTACACTTCTAAAATCTAACTTATACAAACTATCGCTAAAAAAACACCAACAAAAGGTGTATATTTTCCTGACCACTGCCACGGCCAGCCATTATTAATTAGCTACATTACTCAAAAACTTAATTCGCATCAAACGCAATTCTTCTTCTTCATAATCGCCTTCGAACTCATCCATAGCCAATTGTATTTTATCAGATTCGGCTTCCATAAAATACTCATAAATTTCTTCTTGCTGTTCTTCGTCTAACATATTATTGATACAATACTCAATATTGAGTTTTGTACCTGAATATACAATGCGTTCCATCTCTTTGGTAAGCTCTGCCATGTTGAGGCCTTTGGCTTTGGCAATATCAATTAAGGGTAATTTCCTATCGGTATTCTGAATGATAAAGAGTTTTAATGCCGAATTTGAACCGGTGCTTTTTACTACCAAATCATCGGGCCTGATGATCTCATTCTCTTCTACATATTTGGCAATAAGTGTTACAAATTGTTTACCGAATTTTTTGGCTTTTCCGTCACCTACTCCATGAACATTAGAGAGCTCTTCAATAGTAGTAGGGTATTTTAAGGTCATATCTTCTAATGAAGGGTCTTGAAAAACCGCAAAAGGCGGTACCCCTAATTTTTTTCCCACATCTTTTCGCAGGTCTTTTAACATGGCCATTAATACTTCATCGGTACCACCGCCACCGCCTTTGGCATTGGTAATAATGGTTGTATCGTTTTCTTCATCATACACATGGTCTTCGGTCATCATAAACGATATCGGTTTTTTTAGAAATTCTTCACTCAACGGTGTTAATTTTAATACCCCGTATTGTTCAATTTCTTTGGTAAGATAACCGGCTACTAATATTTGGCGAATCAAAGCCATCCAAAAATTACCTTCTTTGTGTTTTCCGATACCAAAAAAAGGTTGTGTATCTGTCCTTCTCGATTTTAACAGTGCATTCGAGTTGCCAACGAGTGTGTTTACAATTTCTTTGGCTTTGTATTCTTGATTGGTATCCCTAATCACTTCTAACAAGGTCTTTACTTCGTCACTTGCTTCTACTTTCTTTTTTGGGTTTCTAACATTGTCATCCATATCGGCACCTTCGCCATTTATTTCATCAAATTCTTCTCCAAAATAATGGAGTAAAAATTTACGCCGTGACATGGATGTCTCTGCATACGATACCACTTCTTGTAATAAGGCATGCCCTATTTCTTGTTCTGCTACCGGTTTGCCCGCCAAGAACTTCTCTAGTTTTTCAATGTCTTTATACGAATAAAATGCCAAACAATACCCCTCGCCACCATCCCTGCCGGCACGCCCTGTTTCTTGATAATAGCTTTCTAGGCTTTTTGGAATATCGTGGTGGATTACAAAACGCACATCGGGTTTGTCGATTCCCATGCCAAAAGCAATTGTAGCTACCACCACATCGGCATCTTCCATCAAGAACATATCTTGGTGCTTGGCACGTGTTTTAGCATCTAACCCGGCATGGTACGGAACAGCTTTGATACCGTTTACTTGTAAAATTTGTGCTATTTCTTCTACTTTTTTTCTACTCAGGCAATAAATAATACCTGATTTTCCGTTATAATTTCTAACAAACCTGATAATATCTTTTTCTACATCTTTGGTCTTTGCCCGTACTTCATAAAAAAGATTGGCTCTATTGAACGATGCTTTAAAAGTTTTGGCATTGACCATACCCAAATTCTTTAAAATATCTTCTTGTACTTTAGGGGTGGCAGTGGCGGTTAAACCGATAATAGGCACATTGTCTATCCTTTCAATAATATTCTTCAGGTTTCTGTATTCGGGCCTGAAATCATGCCCCCATTCTGAAATACAATGGGCTTCATCAATGGCTACAAATGATATTTTTTGTTTTCTTAGAAAATCTACATATTCTTCTTTGGTAAGCGATTCGGGTGCCACATATAACAACTTGGTAATTCCGTTTTCTATATCACTCATTACCCTATTGACTTCCCCTTTATTTAAAGAAGAATTCAACACATGTGCAATACCGTCATCGGTAGAAATGCCGCGAATGGCATCTACCTGGTTTTTCATCAACGCTATTAAAGGTGAAACTACAATGGCTGTACCTTCTTGTGCCAAGGCCGGTAATTGGTAACATAAAGATTTGCCTCCGCCTGTAGGCATAATCACAAAAGTATTGTTTCCTTCAACTAAACTTTTAATAACTTCTTCTTGTAACCCTTTAAATTGACTGAAACCAAAATATTTTTTCAGGGCTTCATGTAAGTCCAAATTTGTCACTTCTTTTTAAATTTATCACTAATTTTTAGATACATTTGCAACTAAAGATACTCTTTATTTTTTAATTTTTCTATTTTGAATGTAAATAAGAATATTTTAGACATTGCAAAACAAACTATTTCTATCGAAAGTAAAGCGATAGCGAATTTAATAAATTTTTTAGATAAAGATTTCGATAGTGCCGTAAATTTTATCCTAAAGTCAAAAGGCAGGGTTATTGTTACCGGTATAGGCAAAAGTGCTAATATTGCCTCTAAAATTGTTGCAACGCTAAACTCTACCGGAACACCGGCAATTTTCATGCATGCCGCCGATGCCATTCATGGCGATTTGGGCATTATTCAACAAGATGATGTGGTTATTTGTATATCAAAAAGTGGAAATACCCCTGAGATCAAAGTATTGCTTCCGTTAATAAAAAATTCTGATATTAAAATTATTGCCATCACAGGAAATACCCATTCATATTTAGCACAACAAGCCGATTTTATTTTAAATGCTACCGTTGAACATGAAGCATGCCCCAATAACTTAGCCCCTACTACCAGTACTACGGCTCAATTAGTAATAGGCGATGCATTGGCAGTTTGCCTGTTGGAAATGAAAGATTTTACCAGCGATGATTTTGCCAAATACCATCCCGGGGGCACCTTGGGCAAACGTTTGTACTTACGCGTAAGCGATTTGGTACAAAATAATGAAATTCCGGCAGTAACTGTTGACGATACTATTACCGATGTGATCATTGAAATGACCGAAAAGCGATTGGGTACTACGGCTGTTATAAAAAATAATGCCATTGCCGGTATCATTACCGATGGCGATATTCGAAGAATGCTCAAAAACAATGTCTCAATTGCCGAATTGAAAGCTGAGGATATTATGAGTAAAAACCCAAAAACCATTGGTTATAACGCTATGGCAATTAAGGCATTAGAGCTTATGGAAAATAATAATATTTCGCAATTATTAGTAACTGAAAACGGCCTGTATAAAGGTGTGGTACACTTACATGATTTGCTAAAAGAAGGAATTATTTAGAATGTCAAAGAATCAAAATGAAATGTCGTTTTTAGACCATCTCGAAGTATTGAGGTGGACACTCATTAGGTCAACCCTAGCAGTATTGCTCACGGCAATGATAGCCTTTATGATGAAAGGGTTTATTTTTGAAAAAATAATCTTCTTGCCTAAAAGCGCCTCTTTTTTTACCTATCGTTTCCTCTGTAAAATCTCACAACAATTTGGTACCGATGGTTTGTGTATTGATAAAATTCCTTTTATTGTGCAAAGCAGGACGATGGCCGGACAATTTTCTGCTCACATTTGGACATCGATTACTGCCGGGTTTATTTTGGCATTTCCGTATATCCTATGGGAGATATGGAAGTTTATTAGGCCGGGACTCTATCCTAAAGAACGTAAAAACGCTAAAAGTTTTATCATTATCTCATCATTTTTATTTTTTGTAGGAATACTGTTCGGATATTATGTTATTACGCCATTGTCTATTAATTTTTTAGGTACATATAGGGTAGCTGATGAAGTTCGCAGCAATATTGATTTAAGCTCTTATATTGGATTACTCAGGGCTTCGGTACTTTCTTCAGGATTAATTTTCGAAATGCCTATTATCATTTACTTCTTGACAAAAATGGGCTTGGTAACCCCCGAGTTTTTACGAAAATACAGAAAATATGCTTTGGTATTGGTACTCATCCTAGCCGCGCTGATTACCCCTCCTGATATTATCAGTCAAATTATCGTAGCCATACCAATGATAATTTTATACGAAACAAGTATTACCATTTCAAAAATAATTATCCGTAGAGAGAAAAAAGAAAAGGCAACAACTTAAAAAGTTTCGCTATTTTTACCATTATGAATGCAACTGTAGACGCATATATTGACCGGCATGCTAATTTTTCGGATTTTCTGAAAACGTTTAGAGCACTATTTTTAACTACTGAACTCGAAGAAACCGTAAAATGGGGAATGCCTACTTATACTATTAATGGTAAAAATGTCGTAGGTATCGGTTCTTTTAAATCGCATTGTGGAATTTGGTTTTTTCAAGGGGTGTTTCTCAAAGATACCAATAAGGTTTTACACAATGCCCAAGAAAGAAAAACACAGGCTATGCGGCAATGGAAATTTACCGATGGCGCTACAATTGATAAAAAACTAATTTTACAGTATGTCAACGAAGCTATTGACAACTGTAAAAAAGGCTTGCATATAAAACCGGCCAAAAAACCACTCATCGTTCCTGTTGCGCTACAATCGGTTTTAGATAAAGATTCAATATTGGCCGCCGCATTTAATAACTTAACTTTAACAAAAAAAAGAGAATTTACTGAGTATATTGCCGATGCAAAAAGAGAAACTACCAAATTGAGCCGTTTAGAAAAAATTGCACCTATGATTTTAACAAATAAAGGGCTAAACGATAAATACAGAAATTGTTAAAGCGATTATGATTTTAAGAGCAGAAAATATCGAAAAAATATATGGCAATCGAAAAGTTGTCAAAGGAATTTCATTACAAGTATCACAAGGAGAAATTATCGGCTTATTAGGCCCAAATGGGGCAGGTAAAACAACTTCTTTTTATATGATTGTAGGAATGATTGCCCCTAATGAAGGAAGGATATTTTTAGACAATGAAGATATTACAGGTGATTCGATGTATAAACGTGCCCAAAAAGGTATCGGCTATTTGGCACAGGAAGCCTCTGTTTTTAGAAAATTATCGGTAGAGGATAATATTTTGGCGGTATTGCAATTTACCAGTTTGTCAAAAAAACAACAAAAAGAAAAATTAGAATCGCTGATAGAAGAATTTAGCCTTGGGCATGTACGCAAAAACAGGGGAGATTTACTATCGGGTGGCGAGCGCAGGCGTACCGAAATTGCCAGGGCATTGGCCTCTGACCCAAAATTTATTTTGTTGGATGAGCCTTTTGCCGGGGTTGACCCTATTGCCGTTGAAGACATACAAAGTATTGTGGCACATTTAAAAGACAGGAATATTGGTATATTGATTACCGACCATAATGTACAAGAAACACTGGCTATAACCGACAAAACTTACTTAATGTTTGAAGGCGGTATCTTAAAGGAAGGAACACCCCAAGAATTGGCCGAAGATGAAATGGTACGTAAAGTTTATTTAGGCGAAAGTTTTGAATTGAAAAAAGCAAAAAAGTTTAGTTAGCTAATACATTTTTACCTGTTAATTTTTCTATAGGGCAGCAAATTTGGCAAAAAGAAAAAAAGCATAAAAAAACAGTTGATAATTAAATTATCAACTGTTTTTTAAGGTTTAGAAATTATTGAATTTCTTTATTCTCACAGGCTACTGAGACTCCCTGAATGTTCGCCTGTGTCAATCCCCTTAACTTTACCGGTTTCATCAATGTATATAAAGTGTGACCAGTTTCTCTTGGTTAGCTGTATTTTATAAACGGTAACGTTATTTTTTTTGGTAAAAGTTGCGGCATTGGAAATAACATATCCTGAATAATTCTTTAACACATCTTTTACTTTTTGCGGTGCTTTAGAAATAGTAGTTTTATAAACTTTTTCTTGCGGCTTTGTTTCTTTTTGGGCATACGTACTTTGAATGCTAAATACTAAAAACCCAACGATAGCAATTATAATTTGTAATTTTTTCATAATACTAAATTTTTGTTTGACAGATTAATACTATACTATAATTCTACGTCATTTAATTTTTTGATGGATATTATTTATTTGATTCCCCCCAAATAATTAACATAGAACTTGTTATTTTACCTAAACCAACTAGGGCCATTTCTATTGCTTGCAAAATTATACCCTAGGGTTAGTAAATGTGTTCCACTACTATTAAACGCACTTGCCTCGTTTATATTGAGTTGAAAACCATATCCTACATAAAAATCTCTTTTTGTATAGCCGATTAATGGCGAAATAGACACGGGTTCGAAGCTTTGATCGTTGATAAACCTTGCTGAAATCCCTGCCCAGATATACCCTTCTTCTACCAATCTTCTCGCTTTAAAATTAATATCGGTTACAGACCTGCCATCACCTTCAAAATATTTTAAATATAACGAAGGTTCATATTCGTAATCGCCATTTTTACTTTCGAAAGTATATCCTGTATACAAGTAGTAATTCCTCAATTTTACCGGCTCAGACTCATCAAATATTTTAATATTTTTATTCAAAATATTTGAGGCGTTAAAACTGATAAAATAGCGCTCTATCCGATACAAAAACCCTACTTCAAAATTGTGGTTTGAAGTTGATTTTCCGGCATCTATATTGGGGTCTATCGGGCCGCTTCCATTGTCGAAATTATCGGTATCAATTTTAAAATGATTGAATTTATACGAAAGTCCGAAAGAAAGGTATTGATCGTTTAAATCATTTAAAATCAAATGATAAGCATACGATAATTGAACTCCTATTTGTTTCGTATTTCCGTTTTTATCGTTGTATAAAATAATACCGGCACCTGATTTTTCACTAAAACGTGTATCGTAAGACAATGTTTGCGTGTTGGGTGCGTCTTTTAATCCGAGCCATTGTGCTACCCCACTCAAACGCAATTTATGTACATCATCAATACCTGCATAAGCGGGTGAGATTACAAAGGGGTTTTCTACCAAGTACTGCGAAAACGGTGAAAGTTTCAGCTCTTGCGAATGTGCCATCATTGTGAGGGCAACTATGGATATAAATAATAACTTTTTCATTGGGTAGGGTTGTTGTTTTGGTTATCTGTACAGTGTGAAATTGCCTTTAAATACTCTGTCATCGCCCGGTTCATTCAACTTAACGATATACCAATAATCACCTGAGGGTAATAATTTATTCTTATAATGCCCATTCCAAGAGGCTTGATTTCCTTTAAAACTACCTAACAAACGTTGGTATCTGTCAAAAATACTTACGGTAATATTAGGGTATATTTCTATATTTCTTGGATACCATGTATCATTGATTCCGTCGCCGTCAGGCGTAAAGAAATTCGGAATTTCTATATCTTTAATTTCTATAATTTTTTCTACAATACATCCGCGTGCATCTCTTACATAAAACGTATAGAACCCTGCACCCGAGATGGTAAAAGCATTTGTTGGTACAAAATCTTCATCACTAACTTCCGATGTGCCGTTTTGCGGATTTTTAAGCATGGCATATTCATAGTCAGGTTCGCCATCTACTGCATTTATAACATATTCTACCAATGAGCCCGTATTTAACGCTACATCGAAACTAACCGGTGTATAAGCAGCTACCGTTACCGTGATAGGCGGTTCTGTACATCCGTTAGTGGTATTTCTTACTGAAACCGTATGGTCTCCATCAGAAACGTCATCAAAAACATTTGAGGTTTGAAAGGCTCCGCCATCTAAACTGTATTCAACTTGATTTGCAAATTCACTGGCTACTGAAGCTATAATTTGATTTCTAGACCCTTCACAATCAAAACCTGAGTCAACGGCAAATTCTAAAAATATCAATTGGTCAATAGTCATTGATTCTGTGGTTTCGCATGTATTTACCCCTTTTACTTTACGGATGATGACTTGATAATCTCCTTTCGTCAAACCTGTAAACGTTGGCGATGCTTGAAATGTCGTACCGCCGTCAATACTATATGAAAGAGTATTGCCTGCAGTATTTTGGGTAACGTTAACCGTTATTGACCCGTCAGAATCACCATAACAAACAACATCTTCTTTGGTAAGGTTATACGCAATTTCTTCGTCAAAATTGATAGTAGCCGTGGTAGTGGTTGTACATCCATTGGCATCGCGTACGGTAATTACATGATTTCCTTCGGCAGTAGTTTCAAAAACATTATCGGTTTGAAACGCTCCGTTATCCATACTGTATTCATACCCCACAGTACCTCCGGTAGCATTTACTTCTATCCTACCGCTCAATAAGTTGCCATTACATGGCATAATATTATCTAAAACAGTATTGGTAGCCTGTAACAAGGTGGGTTCATTAATAGTTGTAGTTTGAATATCAAAACATCCGTCAGAATTAGTAACTTTAACAGTATAATTACCGATATCTAACCCTGAAAACTCGTGGTTTTTATTTGCGGTAGGCCCGAAAGTTGACAATACTGTCCCTCCTTGTGATAACTCATACGTAAATGTAGGGGCTGTATCGGTTACTTCAATATTTATTTTACCATCTGCACTGTCTTTACACAAAGCATCTGTTGGTGTAGTAGTATACGCTAATCCTAATACGGTTATCACTCGCGTAGTTACAGAACAACCTGTTCTGGTTTGAGTCACCGTATATACACCGGGACCATTTACATCAATAGTTTGTGTATTGCCTATAGGGTTATTATTTTGGTCTACCCACTCATAGGTATTGTATCCGTCATGGCCAGAAATGGTCAAGGTATTATTACAAAACATTTCGGTACTGTCAAAATTACATGAGCTTGTGTCTACAAACAAGTCCATAGAACCAACACTCCCTAAACCACAACCATTGATACCATTCAATCCGGGTTGGCCCGAAACGTTTTGGCCTGAAGTCTCACCGTCATAACTAGACTCAATAAAGTTTTCTAATAAATTTGTACAGGCATCGGTATAATCAAAACAATCATTCGATGCGGTTACCTGATATCTAATATCATATGCGGCATTGCCCGGGTCTGATTCTCTTAAGACTAATGAATTGTCGATAGTAAACTGCAATTGCCTCGTGGCACTGTTGAAGGTATAAGTTACCCCTGCCGGTACTATTATTGAAGCCTGGTCAAGCGTCACATTAATGGGCAACGTATTTAAAATTACCGTATTCTGCGCATTGTCGGTTCCTATATTTTGAAAATTGATATTATACCAAACCGTAGCCCCTAATTGTACAGGCGAATTTAAGGTAATTTGATTTCCGTTGGTGTCTTCTACACTGGTCAATACTTGAATTACGGGTTCGATGATATTGATGGCAAAAGTGTTTAAAAATGTATATATCCAGTCGCCGCCAACATTGTTTGTTACTCTTACGGTTGCTCCGGTTTCATTATTTCCGATGAGTGTATTTCCGGCATTTAGTGCTGTTAGGTCTAATAGTTTTTGGTCCCATCCTAATGTATTGGTACTGTTTAAATTACGATTGGTTACTTGTGCACCGTTTTCGGTAATTTTACTATTAAAAAAGTTATCGACGTCATTCTCAGCATCCGATAAGGCTGTAAAAGTTGCATTGTTATCTGCTTTAAAGAGCATTTGGTCGCCAAACCATCCTAAATCTCCTTCCAAAGCAGCTACGCCTACTCTACCTTCAACAGGGCCCGATGGTGGAGTTACAAAACCTGAATAGCTAAAATCTACCACATTATTGGGTGAATTTCTCACTGCCGAAAAACCATCAAAAGTAGAAATATACTTACGCGGTTGTGAAGGGTCTTCATATACTATTACCAATGACCATCCTGCAGCAGAGCTCGCTCCTTCAGAAGTATTGATGTCTGCCACAAAATAGTCTCCTGACGGATTTGTATTGGCAGTTACAATACTGGTTACATCTTTATAATATATCAAATCGAGATTTGTATCGGCAGTTATAATTTGATAAGCACCTCCGGGTATTTTAAATTTTACTTCATTTTCAAGCGAAGGCGGTGTTGATGGCAGTGTTGTGGGCCCTGCCACAGCTCCCCAATACAATCCGGCATATACTACCCGGTTACACATATCGGTAGTAAAGTTTGCACTACTCGAATTGAGCGTATTTGGGTCATTATCAATATCTACAAAAACCATATCGATAAAGTTATTTTGGGTAGTGCCGTTGTACGGAGTATCACTGGTATCTCCTAAAATAGAATTACCAATAATGGTTAAATCACCATTAATACCTTGCGTTTCATACCGTTTTACAAAAGGTACGGTAGTTTGGGCGTTTGTCAATAGGGAAGAAAATAAC
Organism: Flavobacteriia bacterium; assembly: GCA_011330545.1. GTDB lineage: Bacteria > Bacteroidota > Bacteroidia > Flavobacteriales > Flavobacteriaceae > Aureibaculum. The sequence continues at coordinate 1,741 of DRQI01000501.1, read as the reverse complement.
AGTGCAAATAATAATAAAAGTGTGATATAAACAAAATTGCACTTTTGTGATGTTTGGGTTGATTTCATAAAGACAAGCATTTAGCAGATTGCTTGAATAAAACGTGCAATTAGTTATTTTAGTATATATATATTAACACAAAAGGTATTTTTTCTACTGTAATTTAATTTAGCGATGTTTGTATATTACTGAATATCAATAAGAAACAGAAAAAGAAAATGCGATTTAAAAAATTAGTAATACATCTATATTTAGTATTCAAACGAGTAGATACTCATACTTTTTATTAGTAATAAACCTATAAGGGCTTGGCCGAGAAGTAAAATGATACAATAAATTAACCTTTGGCAATACTATTTTTCAGTAGTGATAATACAATATAAAGTGTTATTATCAGCGGGATGGCAACAAATTGTAAGGTAAGCAATAAAACGATAGATATCAATATAAAAATAATTTCAATAGCATTATTTTTAACTGAAAAACTGTTGAATTTCAGTGCAAAAAGCGGAATGGAAACATTCATTAAAACGCTTAGTACAATAGTAATAGCTGCCAATACATAATTATTTAAAATCAAACTCTTGGCAAATTCATTATCACTATACGCCAATATCATTGGCAATGACAGTACCACTAAGGTCATAGAAGGGGTTGGCAAGCCTATAAATGATGACGTTTGCCGTTCATCAATATTGAATGTTGCCAGCCTGTAGGCCGCGGCTAAAGACAGTAGCAATCCTAAAAAAGGTAAGGGATGGATTCTAAATCCGGCCCAAAGCATAGTATCGGTTTCTTCAAAAACAGACCAATTGCCAATTTCGCATGATAATCCGTCCATCCAACTTTGATGTAAGGCTCTTTCAAACAATTGATACATTACAATACCGGGTACAATCCCCGAAGTGACCATATCTGCCAATGAATCGAGTTGTTTGCCCAATTCGCCTTGAACGTTGAGTAACCTGGCAACAAATCCGTCAAAAAAATCGAAGATAATTCCGATTAATACAAAAAGGGCGGCTCCTACCAACTGGCCTTTTACAGCTAGCATAATCGCAATGATACCCGCTAACAGGTTTGCCAACGTAATGAGGTTGGGAATGTGTTTTTTGATAATTCTGAATTTAAAATTGCTGTAAATTTAATGAAATAATTGGTTATTCGTATTCTAAATTTTAATCTTAAATTTTTAATTTTCACCCTTTTCATTTCTATGTTAATAAATTCTTCGGATACCTTTTCATTTTTTAGTACGAAGTATTACTTTAGCATTTTCGCAAATTTTATTGGTTTTAATGGCAAAACAGGTAACATATACAGAAGATAATATCCGTTCGCTCGATTGGAAAGAGCATATTAGGATGCGTCCGGGAATGTACATCGGCAAATTAGGTGACGGCTCATCGCCAGATGATGGCATTTACATCCTCATCAAAGAAGTGATTGACAATTCAATTGACGAATATGTAATGGGTGCCGGCAAGACCATCGAAATTTCGGTAAAAGACAAAACGGTAACCATTCGCGATTACGGCCGCGGCATTCCATTAGGAAAAGTGGTTGATGTGGTTTCTAAAATGAATACCGGTGGCAAATACGACTCAAAAGCCTTTAAAAAATCAGTCGGTTTAAATGGGGTAGGCACCAAAGCCGTCAATGCCCTTTCCTCCTATTTTAAAGTACAATCAATCAGGGATGAAAAGACTAAAGTTGCCGAATTTGAATTTGGAAATTTAAT
>DRQI01000500.1 GCA_011330545.1 Flavobacteriia bacterium | reverse complement strand
TTAATAATCCGTTTATCATACCTCCCCATGAAGGGAAAATTAACATTACTGAGAAAACGGTTCCTAAATTTTGTGCCCATTCTGGCAATGCTGTATATAACAAATGGTGAGGGCCCGCCCAGATATAGATAAATATCAATGACCAAAAGTGAACAATTGACAAGCGATAGGAATATACCGGCCGATTAGCGGCTTTCGGCACAAAATAGTACATCAAACCGAGTATGGGCGTCGTTAAGAAAAATGCTACGGCATTATGCCCATACCACCATTGTACCATGGCATCTTGAACTCCGGCATATACCGAATAGCTTTTAAAAGCACTTACCGGTATTTCTAAGTTATTAAAGATATGCAATACGGCAATGGTAACTAAGGTTGCAATATAAAACCAAATGGCAACGTAGATGTGACGTTGGCGCCTTTTTAAAATAGTACCTATCATATTGATACCCATAATGACCCAAATCAAGGTAATTGCGATATCGATTGGCCATTCTAATTCGGCATATTCTTTAGACGATGTCAACCCTAAAGGCAAGGTAATTGCTGCGGCTACGATAATTAATTGCCAACCCCAAAAATGTATTTTACTCAAGGTATCGCTAAACATTCTTGTTTTTAACAGGCGTTGCATAGAATAGTACATCCCTACAAAAAAACCATTTCCTACAAAAGCAAAAATAACAGCATTGGTGTGTAATGGCCTTAAGCGTCCGAAACTTAACCAAGGGATACCTTCCATATAATTTGGGAAAATAAAAAGGAATGCTACTAGTAAACCTACCAACATTCCAACAATACCCCATGTTATTGTTGCAATTAAAAATAGTCTTACAATTTTGTTGTCATAATAAAATTGTTCTTTTTCCATTATTTAAATTATTTGTTAGTTATTTGGGTTATTTGGTTTCGACGTCGGTGGCTTTATCTTCCTTTTTTTCAACAAATTCATCTTCAAAAAGCATGCGCACTGAGGGCGTATACATATCATCGTACTGTCCTGATTTTACAGATTTTAAAAAAAGTATAAAGAAAATTATTGCAATGAAAAGGCTTACAATAATCATAAAAAAAACGATGTTCATGTCTTTACAAGTATAATTTCGTAAAATTAAATTTTTCGTTCCCTGCAAAACATGACAAATATCATGTTTTTTAAGGCATCACAATTTACGTAAAAAATTACGCAAATCTAATTCTTTTCGCTACAAAATTTGTAGCAATTGTTACAAATATAACTACTGATATTGAGCTAATTGGCATTAAAATAGCGGCTACTATAGGTGATAAATTTCCGGTAACGGCAAAGAGCATTCCGATAATATTATAGAGAAATGACAATACAAAGCTAATTTTTATTATTTTTAAAGTACTTTTAGATAATTTTATAAATGTTGGCAACCATGCAAAACTACTGGCATCTATAATACCGTCAGCGGCCGGTGAGAAAACATTAATATTTTCTGAAACGGCTATTCCAACATTACTTTGTGCCAATGCCCCGGCATCATTTAAACCATCGCCCAACATCAAAACGTTTCGGTTGCTTTCTTGTAATTGTTTGATATATGACAACTTATCTACCGGCTTTTGATCAAAGGCCAACATTGTTTCTTTAGGCAAAAGTTCTTTTAAATATTCTTTTTCTCCTTCATTATCACCTGATAACACACCTAATTTATACTCTTTTAGTTCTTCAAAAATGGCCATGCTATTTTTTCTATACGTATTTTCAAAAATAAATTTTCCTTTAAATTTATCATTGATATTTATAAAGATGGCTGTTTGTAGTGTATTGGATTTGTTTGCTTTGACAAAATCTTCAGAGCCCAGTTTGATCTTGTTTTTTTTGACTTCGCCTTGAATTCCTTTTCCGAAAATTTCTTTAAAGTTGGCTACTTCTATTTTTTCGGATGCTTCGAGCGTATCGTATAGCATTCTGCTAAGGGGATGGTTTGATTCACGCAATAGATTTCTTATCCACTGTTTTTCATCTGTTGAAAGTACCTCTCCTTCATAAAAAATATTGGTTTTATTAGTGGTTAATGTTCCTGTTTTATCAAAAATAACCGTATCTACATTGGATAAATTTTCAATAACATCGGCATTTTTAAGGTATAATTTATGTTTTCCGAATATACGGAGCATATTTCCCAATGCAAAAGGGGCTGAAAGTGCCAACGCGCAGGGACAGGCTACAATTAATACGGCAGTAACTACATTTGCTACCATAGAGGCATCGTTAAAATACCAAAATACGCCCGCAAAAAAAGCAATTAACAATACGATAATGGTAAACCTCTTACTAATTGAATCTGTCAAGGTTTTAATGGTATTGCCTTGCTTTTTAGTAAATATATCGTTACTCCACAATTGGGTTAGATAACTTTGTGATACGGTTTGTAATACTTCCATTTCAATAGCTCCTGAAAGCTGTTTGCCACCGGCAAATAGTTTATCTCCCGATTTTTTTGAAACGGGTAACGATTCGCCGGTGACAAAACTGTAATCTATTTGTGCATTTCCATTGATTAAAATACCATCAACCGGTATTAGCTCTTCATTTCGAATTAGTAACCTATCGCCTTTTTTAATGTCATAAATTGAAATGGTATGTTCTGTTTGGTCTTTGTTTATTTTTGTAACGGCAATAGGAAAATACGATTTATAGTCTCTTTCAAAAGACAAAAAACTATAGGTTTGTTGCTGAAATATTTTACCTAATAACAAAAAGAAAACAAAACCTGTTAAACTGTCAAAATAACCTTGCCCCAGGTTAAAAATAATTTCAACGGCACTTCTCATAAATAATACCGATATTCCTAGCGCAATGGGCACATCTATATTTAATATTTTATGCTTCAATCCTTTGTAGGCAGAGATAAAATATTCACTGGCTGAATAAAAAACAACCGGCAACGCCATTATAAAAATTAAAACCCTAAACAAAGGCTTATAGTGTTCTAGCCAAAATTCATTTGTTTGAAAATACTCAGGAAACGAAAGCAACATGATATTGCCAAAGGCAAAGCCTGCTACCCCTAGTTTATATATAAGCGTTCTGTCAACAGTGCGCCTGGCTTTAGCCGTATCTTCCAGGCTAATATAGGGTTCATAACCTATAGAACTCAGTAGCTCAACTACTTGCCGCAATGAAATTTTAGTATTATTAAAGGTAATTCGTATTTCTTTTTTAGGAAAGTTAACAATACCGGAAACAATGGCATCGTTAAGCCTGTGCAAATTTTCCAATACCCAAATACATGAGCTACAATGTATATGCGGAATGTAAAATGTAATAACGCTTGTTTCTTCATCGACAAAATCATATAGCTTTTCAACAATTTTTTCGGCGTCTAAATAGGCATATTTACTTTTTATCTCTTCGGGTATGGCTCCCGGAGCTTGTTCAAAATCATAATAACAAGAAAGGTCATTTTCATTTAAAATTTCATATACAGTTTTACAACCATTACAACAAAAGGGTTTTGAGTCAAAAATGACAGGTTTTGAATCGCATTTGGCACCACAATGAAAACAGTCGGGCATGGGTAATTTTTTACAGAATTGAATTTCTACTGCAAACTTATCACATTATATGATATATATCAGTAATTTTGAATATCTTTGAAGGGTAAATATCCCATTTTAGTATGAGTAATTGTGAGCATTGTATTATTCGAGAATTCAGCACTTTGAAATCATTGTCAAAAGAGGATTTAAAAAATATTTCTGACCATAAAGATTCTATAGATTTTAAAAAAGGAGACGTTTTATTTTCTGAAGGTAACATTTTAAACGGTGTTTACTGTATCAAAGAAGGTATTTGTAAGTTATCTAGATTGAGTGCGAATGGCAAAGAACAAATTGTACGCTTTATCAAAGGCGGCGATATGTTAGGGTACCGCTCTGTATTGAGTGAAGAACCTGTTACGTTAACCGTTACGGC
>DRQI01000499.1 GCA_011330545.1 Flavobacteriia bacterium | reverse complement strand
TGAGTTAGGAAAGCGCAATAAAATAGGGTGTTTTACTAAATTAGGCGTAGCACCGCTACGGTTAATTTTGAAAACACAGTGAAACGACCTATTTTGCAGTGATTTCTGAACGGAATAGGAAGTCTATTGCATAATTTGGGTTTAAAAATAGAATGAGGAATAGTGATACCGTGACGCAAAGTAAAGACGTTGCTGAAAAATTAAAATCGGTCATAAGTAGTTAGAAAATAAATCTTCACAAGCAAATTCTTAGGTTTTCTAATGGCAGGCTAAAAAAATATACGTAAATTTGCACTCCTTTTAACGAGAGCAGATTTAAAAAGGGTATAAAAATAATAACTTTGTTTAATTCTTTTATTGGTATTATCGTTAATAATCTGAATAACAATAAAATACAAATTTTTTAGGCACATGTCTAAGTTACAAGAAAAAATAGATTTCTATACTAGCGAAGTAGAAAAGCTAGGATTAAAAATCGATAAAAATTTATTAGCAAGCGTTACAAAAGGATTAGGCCCCTCAATTTACAGGGCAGACGCTGAAAAAGTTTCAAGTTCTGATACCAAAGAATTAGAAACCGTAAAAAAGAATTTTCTAATCAAAAAAATGGGACTGGAAGATTCTCCAACATTAGATGAAGCCATTGCAAAAGCAATAGAAATCATCGGTTCTTCAAACAGAAACAAATACAGGGCAATTTTTTATACCATCTTAGTTCAAGAATTAGGATTGGAATCAAAATATGCAACCGAAGAGGCAAAAGAAGAAGCCCCAAAGGCAGCGAAGAAAGAAGAAACTCAAAAAGAAAAACCTGTTAAGACAGCTAAAGAAGAAACAAAAGAAGAAGTAGTAGCCGAAACTATTGTAGAAGAAACTACTGAAGAAGCTGTGGTTGAAGAAGCACCAAAAGAAATAGAAGTAGAAGCTGCTGAAGAAGAAGCTCCGAAAGCAACAACCGAAGAAGAGGTGAAAGAAAAAGCAGCCGAAGAAGTTGTTGAAACCCCAAAAGCAGCAGAAGCCGAAGAAGTAGCAGAAGGGCAAACAGAAGATGTACCACAAAACACACAAGAATTTTTAGATAATTTCGATTGGCATAAATACGAAGAAGGAATTGAACTCATCGATGAAAAAAAATTAGCAGAGTTTGACAAGGCCTTAGAAGGAATTCCCGGCTTAGTAGCAGAACGCCAAGTTATAGACGGTACCGTTGTTAGAATTACAGAACGAGAAGTTATTATCGATATCAACTCTAAGTCAGAAGGCGTTATTTCGTTAAATGAATTCAGGTACAATCCTGATTTAGCCGTTGGCGATACCGTTGAAGTATTAGTAGATAAACGCGAAGACAGTACAGGGCAATTGGTATTATCGCACAAAAAAGCAAGGGTAATCAAGGCTTGGGATCGGGTGAACAAAGCTCACGAAACCCAAGAAGTAGTGAATGGGTTTATTAAATGTAGAACCAAAGGAGGCATGATTGTCGACGTTTTTGGTATTGAAGCCTTCTTGCCGGGTTCGCAAATTGATGTAAAACCAATTCGGGATTACGATCAATACGTAGAAAAAACAATGGAATTTAAAGTGGTGAAAATCAACCACGAATTCAAAAACGTTGTCGTTTCACACAAAGCCTTAATCGAAGCCGATTTAGCTGAGCAGAAAAAAGAAATCATCGGCCAGTTAGAAAAAGGGCAAGTACTCGAAGGCGTAGTGAAAAATATTACTTCGTATGGCGTATTTATTGACTTAGGTGGCGTTGACGGATTAGTACATATTACCGACCTGTCTTGGAGTAGGATTAATCACCCGAGTGAAATTGTAGAACTCGACCAAAAACTAAATGTGGTAATCCTTGACTTTGACGATAATAAATCGCGAATTCAATTAGGATTAAAACAATTGGAAAAACATCCTTGGGAAGCCTTAGACCCCAATTTAAAAATTGGCGATAAAGTAAAAGGAAAAGTAGCTATCATTGCAGATTACGGTGCATTTATAGAAGTGAGTAAAGGCGTAGAAGGATTGATTCACGTTTCAGAAATGTCATGGTCAACACACTTGCGTTCAGCACAAGATTTCGTAAAAGTTGGCGATGAGGTAGAAGCTGTAATTTTAACCTTAGACCGTGAAGACCGTAAAATGTCATTGGGCATGAAACAACTACACCCTGACCCTTGGACAGACATTACAACAAAATATCCGGTAGGTTCTAAACATACAGGTATTGTAAGAAATTATACTAATTTCGGCGTATTTGTTGAATTGGAAGAAGGTATTGACGGATTGGTATATATTTCAGACCTTTCATGGACTACCAAAGTAAAACACCCGTCTGATTTTGTAAAAGTAGGCGATAAGCTCGAAGTACAAGTATTAGAACTTGATGTAGAAGGCAGAAAGTTAAACTTGGGCCATAAGCAAACCACCGAAAATCCATGGGATGCTTACGAAGAAAAGTTTACTGTTGATTCTGTGCATGAAGGTACGGTAACCCAAAAAACCGATAAAGGAGCCATTGTTACCTTTGGCGATGATAATGTAGAAGCTTTTGTACCTGCACGACACATGGAAAAAGAAGATGGCAGCAAACTTGAAAAAGGAGATACCACTGATTTTAAAGTGTTAGAGTTTAATAAAGATTACAGGAGGTTGGTAGTATCACATACCGCTATCTTTAGGGCTCAAGAGCAGAAAAATATCAAAGCAACTAAAAAGAGAATAGAAGACAGCGTAGAGAAATCTACCTTGGGAGACATCTCTGCCTTAGCTGATTTGAAAAATAAAATGGACGCCGAAAATAAATAAACCAGTATTATTTATGAGTATTCACTTATTTGTGAATCCGTTTTAAAAATGATAAAAGCCGCTGAATTTTTCAGCGGTTTTTTTTTAACGATGTTTTAAGTCTTAAGTTTCAATAATTTGAATAAATTTGCAACCTTAAACCAATAGATAACAGATATATTACCCACTATGAAAAAATTCTACATAACCTTAAGTGCCTTATTGGCCTTTATTTCTTTTTAT
>DRQI01000498.1 GCA_011330545.1 Flavobacteriia bacterium | reverse complement strand
TTTTGAAGAATATTTTCTATATCTTGTTTTTATTCTCTTGATGTTGAGAGTGTTTATCATTTCTATGATTGTGTAATCTGTGTAGCATCAATAGATGGCAAGCGAACATTACACTTATAAATATAGATATAGATAAATTACTTTCTATCCCAAATAAAGGTGCTAAAAATATAAATAATAGTGGTAGCCCACAACCGATAATCATTTTCAACCAGTGATTTTTCATGAGTTTACAGTTATTATTTTAGATTTATAATTTGTTAGATTTTACTATTTTTCTCCAAAAGAGGTGTTCATACATTCCAGACCAATACATCCCAAAAGTAAATGCGAAGGCTAGCTCTTCAATAGGAATTCCAACTATTAATATTTGTGTTAGGTTCTCTAAATTCCAATAAAGCTGCACATAATCCGGATAAAAAAGTAGAACACTACCGAAATAAATGAAATATAATAGTGTAAATAATAATCCGCCAACCCATATTTTTTTCTTAAGGTCCGGGCGGCAATACAAGGTCGCCAGCCCACCTAAAAACATGGCTATAGTACCGCAATAAATATGATTAAGGTTTGTTGTAAAAGCGAGAGCAAAAAAAACAAAAAGAGGCACAAACAATATATATTTATGGAATTTATGTCGGTTATCACTCCGCTCTTGATGCGGTATTTCGGAAAGATTACTTTTATAAATAAGCCTGTACAATACGGTACCTAATCCACCAATTGCAAATGAAAAAATAAAACTTTCTATATCAAAGCCCGTTTTCTGTGCTAAATTAAACAGGGATGGCGGAAACCAATACTCCGGAACAAAAAGTGGTTCTGTAATTCCGAAAGGCATTGTTATTAAGCTCATTTTGAGCATTTCTTTTCTAAAATCTTTTTTATAGAAATAGACTGCTACCCACAAGGCAAGAATTATTAGTGACCATATAAACCATGTGTATTCCATAAAGTTAAGTTTTTCTACTTTCTAAATACGTTACTGTCTCTTTTACTGAAAGGGGATAGGTAGCATTGCCGGTTCTTAGGTAAAAAGTTGTCTTTTTTCCATCTGTAACATAAGCAGGTTTTTTTGATGGTTCAATATGTACTAAACATATTTCTTTTTCATTAATTTGATAGAATAAAACTTGGGTTTTATAACAAAATTCTTGTCCGATATATGTTGATATTATTCTAAAAACATTTCTTTCAAAACCATCTTTATTCTGATGTTTCAAGGTTTTAAAGTCATTTTCGATACCCAATATTTTACCTTCATCATCTACTCCAATAATTAATTTTCCGCCTTTTCCATTTATAAAGCCAACAATGGTTTTGGCAATTACAATTTCTAACTCTTTATTGGGTGTTTTTTTAAAATAGTCATATTTCATTGACGATTTAAACTCTACCCAGTTATTTTCACCTAACTCAATTAGATTTAGGATATCATTTTTTAATAGTTGTTTTTGTTTTTTAATCAAGGTTTCTTTCTCTTTTAATTTTACCCAAAATATTCCGGAAATCAGTCCTAAAATACTTCCTAAAACACCAAATGAAATACTCATTCGTTGCATGTTGAATGAAAAGGATTCGGATAATCGTTCTCGTAAAATTTCCATAAATTTTAAAAACGAATATTCTGTATTTGTGTATTCAAACCAATAAAGAACAACACTAATAGGATGTATTAAAAAATAAAAAATACTTGCCCCTATCAATACGTGAACTACTATTAATTTCATTTTTTTTGACATATTCAACTTTTCTTGTTTAAAAATGGCACCAGTTATACTAAAATATCTTCAACTATTTACTTTTAACTGTACACTATAAAATGCCGCAATACAAACTTATCTATTAACTACTACAGACAGAATAGGTGTTTGAATTATATTAAAAAATGCTTCCGTTAACGATATATCTATCCTAATTATTCTGGGGGTATCTATAGCCCGTAGCATAAACTATTGTAATTCTCTTTTTAGATTTATCTTACGGCATATTACTTTTTTCCTATTTTTCTTCTTAATAACTGCGCATTAATGGCTACAATGACGGTACTCAAACTCATAAAAACGGCTCCAATAGCCGGGCCTAATACAAAGCCTTTTGAATATAAGACACCTGCTGCCAACGGAATAGCCACCACATTATATGCTGTTGCCCAAATTAGGTTCTGAATCATTTTATTATAGGTAGCTTTCCCAAACAAAATTAAATTGGCAATATCTTTGGGGTTACTATTTACCAAAATAATATCGGCCGTTTCGGCGGCCACGTCAGTACCTGAACCCACCGCAATACCCACATTGGCCTTAGCTAAGGCCGGCGCATCATTTACACCATCTCCGGTCATAGCTACAAACTCGCCTTTGGTTTGTAGCCCTTCTACAATTTCTACTTTTTGATGTGGCAATACTTCGGCATAATAACCATCTAAGCCTAATTTTTCGCTAACCGCTTTGGCGGTTTTTTCATTATCGCCTGTGGCCATAAACACTTTTATATTATTCTTTTTAAAAGTATTGATAGCTTCAGCCGATTCCGGCCTTATTTCATCAGCTAAAGCAATATATCCTGCTAATTCATCATCAATAACAACAAACACTACGGTTTCTGCAGCATCACTGTACGCATCTTCGGGTATGTTTATGTTAGCATCTTTTAAATAACCGGGACTTACTACTTTTACTTTTTTTCCTTCAACCGTACCTTCTACCCCTTTTCCTGTAATGGCGTTGAAATTTTTTACAGTAGGCACCGGTGTTTTATCTTCTTTTATTTTTTTTATAATTCCGACGGCAATAGGGTGTTCTGAACTTTGTTCTAAGGCACTTGAGAGCCTGATTAATTCTTTGGCATTGTATTTATCATTTACAGATTGTACACGTGTCACCCCGAAATCACCTTCGGTTAAGGTGCCTGTTTTATCAAAGAGCAAGGCTGAAATTTTACGTGATTCTTCAAAAGCTGTCCTGTTTCTAATCAATAGGCCGTTTTGTGCAGATACTGCGGTAGAGATGGCCACAACCAACGGGATTGCCAATCCTAGGGCATGCGGGCATGCAATAACCATTACGGTTACCATCCTTTCTAAGGCAAATACAAACGGGTAACCTAACAGAAGCCATACTGCCAAGGTGCCAAAGCCTATGGCTAAAGCAATATAGGTAAGCCATTTTGCCGCCCTATCAGAAAGGTTTTGCATTTTAGACTTACTTTTTTGTGCTTCTTCAACCATCGTTATCACTTTATTGAGATAACTGTCTTTTCCTGTATTAACTACGGTTACTTTTATAGAGCCATTGCCATTGATAGAGCCCCCAATTACTTTATCGTCAATATCTTTTTTAACGGGTTTAGATTCGCCGGTAAGCATAGATTCATTAATGTAACTCGCCCCTTCTATAATGACTCCGTCGGCCGGAACTTTTTCACCGGATTTTATTAAAATAGTATCTCCTTTTTGTAATGCTTCTAACTTTATATCTACAATTTTATCGCCTTCTACTTTGTGAGCTTCTGCGGGCATCATACTCACCAAAAGCTGCAATGCCTTTGAGGCTCCTAATACACTCTTCATCTCTATCCAATGCCCTAAGAGCATAATGGCGATTAGGGTAGCGAGTTCCCAGAAAAAATCGACCCCTTTTAGACCAAATACGGTTGCAGAACTGTAAAAATACGCAACACTTATTGCCATAAAAATGAGGGTCATCATACCCGGACTGCGTTTTTTAATTTCTTTGATAAAACCTTTTATAAAAGGCCAACCTCCATAGAAATATACCACCGATGATAGTACAAAAAGGATATATGAATTTCCGGGAAGTAAAAATTCATAACCGAAAAATTTCTGAATCATTGGCGAAAGAAACAAAATGGGTATAGCAAGGATTAATGTTACCCAAAAACGTTTTTTGAAATCGGCAATCATCATTTTATGGTGGTCATGCCCAGCTTTTCCCATTGGGATGTTGCCATTGTCATGTTTCATTTTTGAGCGGCGGCTTTTTTTCATACCCATATTGGCGTGATCCATCTTTGAATGACCTGTTTTTTCTTGTTGATGTTTTTTGTGATTTTCCATTTGGTTATAGTTTAGTTAGCGGTATGGGTTTATTTGTAAGTCATTGTAAAATAGCTTCCGTCTTCCTCGGTAAATTTTTGAAAAGTTAACAATCCGTTTAAGGTTAATTTTTCTATTACAGTATAATTTAATTGTTTAATTCGCACTCCTAAGGCATAGGCTTTCGCATTGAGTTTTGATGAAATGATGTTTTCTATATTGTTGTTTTTCAACACTCTATCGTACATTTTGATTTTACTTTTAGAGCCAAAAAAATTCAATAATCCAGAATCAAAATTTATTTGAATTTCTACATCCTCAAGGTTATTCAAATTATACAATTCTTTAAAATTTTTAGAGATAGAATTGATTTTTGTTTTCTTTGAATTTGGTTTCGAAAAAGGCAAAAGCATTACCATAATACTTGATTCGTTTGGTTTACAACGATATATCGTAGCATATTTATCGATAACTTTTTCGTTTTTATCAATCAATTCGGTAACAACATCTATCTCTAAATAATCATTTGTTTTTATGACGTTACCAACATTAAAAGTTTGTTTATTAATCAGTTTTTTATTTTTGTCAAAATTTTCCCTAACCACTAATCTATTTGACAATTGCTTAATTAGCATATCATTTTGTGCATATATAGATAGGCTAATGACATTAAGTAAAAAAAGGAATACTGTGTTATAAGGCTTTGGCATCAACTGTTTTTTAAAATGAATTTTACTCTCTCTTCGGGATTTACAACCGGTACAAAAACTATGGGAAAAGGCAACGATTTATAAACGTTAATTATTAATTGGTGAATCTTTTGTTGGCCAGTTTCATCTTCGGTTCGCGCATAATCTTTTCTAAAAGGCAGCCTGTCAAGAATAAATATTTTTTTATAGGAAACTTTATTTACCGCCTCAATCAATTGGGTATCATACTCTAAGCCTAAAAATTGATAATAGGCCATCGCATCGGGTATTGCCCTATCTAAATAAACTATTTCTTCATGATTTAAAGACGCTTCTTGGTCAATTTGCATTTCTAATACTCCTAACTGAAATTTTCTATTATGCTGCCTAATTTCTTCAACTGTTTTTCCCTCTGAACGCATGGTATCAATATAATGCCTTGCATGTTCGATAGTGGTTTTATAACCTCGTTCATGAAGTATATTAATTACGGTCGTTTTGCCGGTACTTGGCCCTCCGGTAATGACATACCAATTGGTTTTAGAATGATTTGGTTTCATATTTTCTGAATTTTACACAAGTTATGTGCATCTTCTAAAATTTTTTGTTGTCTTTTTGATGTAATTCTCAATTCATTTAAAATTTTAGGGTTTTCGCATAAATGCATGCACAGCACAAAATCTCTATTGAGCAATTGTTGTTTTTCAGATTTTTTAAGTGTGTTTAAACAGGTTATCGGGTATAGTCCCAAATTACTTATTTGCTCTTTTAAACTTTTGTTTTTAGGATAATCCCAGCTCAATAAGTACAAGCCTGCACATCTACCAAATTGGATGGCGTCTTCACTAAATCGGGTATTGTTTACCACCCACCCTTGATGGAACTTGTGTTGGTGCCCTTCTTGCTTGGCCCATTTTTTTTGAATATCTATAAATCGCGATTGGATATAGAGTGGAACCTTAACATTGCATTTGGTAGTAAAAGTGCTATGAAATTTGCATTCAACCATAAAATGCTTATTGTCTTTTTGGGCAACCACATCAACTTCATGCTGCACACAATGGCCTTGTACTATAACCCCTACCTTAACACGGTATCCTTGCCGTTTTAACAATTCGCCTATAAATTTTTCAAAAGGATAACCCGTTGGCCCTAACTCTAATATTCCTTTTTTTAATTTATATCTTGATGCCGATGGCCGTGAGTGTTTTTTTAACAGGGCAAATGCTTTTTTATAAATTTCTTTGGTGGTCATTCCATCGTACAATGAGGCTTCAATTTTGGTTGTAATTTTTTCTACTTCAGTTGTTGGAGCGCCAGATTTTAAGAGAGAGAACATCAGTTTTGTTCTATCAAAATTAACCTTGTCACCATTTGCTTTTATAACCGAAATACTATTCATTTAATTATTTTTAAATAATCGTCTTATTAAACCAGACAATCATATTTTAAATCATTAATTGTTTTCACATTATTCTATTCCATCCATTTCTTCCTCATCCATTTCCATACCCATGTGCATCTTTCCAAATTTATCTGTATGAGATTTCATAAATAAAAATTGAGAAAGAAAAATAAGTATAATACCAATAGCAGCAACTATGAGAACAAAAGGATCATTTATAAATTTTAAATAAACAAATGCAGTTAAGACTACTAAATCCATAATTATTGCAATTAATGGAATTATTGGGTTGAATTTCACTTCCTTTTTAAGGTGTTTAAAAAGGCCCCAATGAATTGCGATATCCATTATTAGGTAAAAGATTGCGCCAATAGATGCAATTCTAGTTAAATCAAACAAAATTGTTAATAACATTGCCAATGCAACCGTGAAAATTAACGATGGGTTTTTAAGTTTTTTTATTCTATTTAGGTTAGGCACTTGCTTCATATTACTTAACATTCCTAACATTCTTGATGCAGAATATACACTTGCTATTACTCCAGAAACTGTTGCAATAATGGCAAGAAAAATAGTTAATACTGAGCCCCATTCACCAAATATTGGTTTTGCTGCTGCTGCCAACGCATAATCTTTAGCCACAATAATTTCTTTTATACTTAATCCGCCAGCAACCGATAATGCCAAGGTAACATAGATAATTGTGCAAATAGCAATTGAAAAAATAATTGAACGCCCTACATTTTTATGTGGATTTTTAATATCACTTCCTTGATTAGTAATCGTTGTAAAACCTTTATACGCAAGAATAGATAAAGCCAAGGCGGCAATAAATGCAAAACCTTTGGGTAAAGATTGACTGCTTGTAGTAATATAATTACCTGCAATAGTTGGTAGTCCTGAAATAATTAAACCAGAAATTGCTAATAGTGCAATACCTACAACTTTAATAATGGCAGTTAAAGTGGCTGTTGCTTCTATAATCTTATTACCAGAAATATTAATAATGTAGGCAACACCTATTAATAATACTCCTAATATTGAAGCATAACCTGTATATTCTTTTGGAAATAATCGTAAGGTATAAGCACCAAAGGTGCCTGCAACTAAACTTTCAGAAACTACCATTGACACATACATTAATAATGAAAATGCACCTGTTGCAGTACCTGCCCCATAAGATTTTGTTAAGAATTTTACAACTCCTCCTGATGATGGAAAAGCATTAGAAAACTTTACATAAGAATAAGAACTAAAACCTACCACAACTGCACCTGCAATAAATGCAATAGGAAATAAATCGCCTACTAATTCGGCAATTTGCCCCATCAACACAAAAATACCAGCGCCTATCATTACGCCCGTACCTAAAGATACAGAGCCTAATAAGGATAATTTTTGTTTATTTTGTTTAGGGTTTTTCATTTCTAGTTGTTATTTATTTCTAAAGTATTTTGAGATTACAAATACAATGACAATAAATGCCGACATCATTTCAAATACTGTTATCAGTTTAGCAGCCGGATTGATAGGGGTAATATCTCCATAGCCAACCGTGGTAAAGGTTACAATACTAAAATACAATAAGTTGAAAAAGCGGTATTTTAAGGGTTGGCCATACTCAATACCCAAAAAAGCGTCTTTATAAATTTCTGAAATACATAAATAATCTATCGCAAATGAGGTTATAATTATGGTAATGATAGCTCCTAATAACAGCAACATATGATTAAATGAATGGTTGTTTTCAATCAATTTGTCTAATTTTTTAAACGTATGCGATACTAAAAAGTAGATTTTTGCCACCGAAAAAATAATGAGAGCTCCTGCCCATAGGTAGGCGTTTTTTTGATGTCCCCATAAATTCATTACGACAAAGAATACAATTAACAAAACAATTAGAAAAACTAATTCTTTGGTAAGGTTCATCAGCAAATTAATTTTAGAAAAAATGCCTTTTGTCATAATTATTCTTTTATCAACTTTAAGTTTAACTCTTAAAATCGTAATGTTAATCCTGCCCCTCCTCCAAAACGGTTGTCATAACTCGCCAGTAAAGAAAAGTTTCTTGACAGCATATATTCGGCACCGGCACTCCAAACGGTTTCAGAGAGATAGTCTTTGTTTGTTGGCAACTTATTGACAATACCTACATCTATTTGGTATTCATAGTAGCCAAATACCGAAAATTTCGGAAAGAGCATCACACTTCTTCCTAAAGAAACCCGTGGCCGCAATTCACTATCTACGCGTACATCTAAGTTGAACATATAGGGTGTAAAATATCGAAGGCCTATAACTGCTGTTGTCTTGAAATCGCTTAAACTATCAGGAATTTCATTTTCGATATTTACACCTCCAAAAATGCGTAAGTAATCGTGTAAATAATATTCATAGGTAAATTCGGCTTCTACATTTTCATTCCAACCATATTCTAAAGAGGCATTAAATTGGTTCCTAATATTTGACGTTGTTAAATTCAAGGCTGTCATACTTGAGGTAGCATCTAGCATTCCCCAAGAATAATACCTGTCTGTTTCGGCTATTAGTGTTTTTACGGGATACCTTTTCATTCGCGTATCTCGTGGCGTATCGTAACTAATAACACGTGCCATTCCGCCCATCAGGTGATATAAAATATGACAATGGAAAAACCAATCGCCATACTCATTGCCATAAAACTCAATGGTTACTTGTTGCATTGGTGGTACATTCACTGTATGCTTTAAAGGCGAATAATCACCGTTTTTATTGAGCACTCTAAAAAAATGCCCATGCAAGTGCATTGGATGGTGCATCATGGTTAAATTGTTGAGCGTAATACGTGTTACCTGATTGCCTTTTATCTTTATTTTATCTGTTTCTGATAAGGGCACTCCGTTCATACTCCAAATATAGCGTTGCATGTTTCCGGTAAGGTTTAATAATATTTCCTTTACCGGAACGTCTTTCCCGTAATTGGTTTTTTTAGGCGATTTTAAATAATCGTAGTTGTATTGCATCTCGCCTTTTTTCATAGCGGTATTTTCTTTTTTATCACCTTCTTTATTTATGGCCATTTTTGAAGGGTTTTGCATTTTATTCGAGGTTGAATCTTTCGGCATTTCCTTTTTCATCGTATCATTCTTATCCATTTTCATTGTATTTGAATTGCCCATATTCATACCTTTCATACTACCTTTCATCTGCATGCCGTATTCTTTTTTCATTTCGTAACGTTCATCTTTTTTAGGGCGGTATTTTAAGGCATGTGCTCCCATTTTCATATCCATTTTTGCCATTTTTTTCATCATGGCAATTTTATCGGGTTTCGGAATGCTTGGTGCTTTTAAAATTTTACCGTTTCCTAAAAAGGCTGATGCTGTACCGGAACCGTCTTGGGCTGTAATTTTAAATTCTATTTTTCCATCTTGTGGAATGGTAATAATAAAATCATAGGCTTCGGCAATAGCGATAAATACTTTATCTTTTTTTACAGGAACCACATCTAAGCCATCAGCAGATACTAATACGGGATCTCCTCCGCCAAAAGTCATCCAAAACTGTGTAGAAGCGCCTCCGTCAATAATGCGCAAACGTATTTTTTCGCCCGGCTTAAACTCGGGGTATTCAACAGATTGCCCGCCATTAATAAGAAATGCAGGGTAATAAATATCGGCAATATCGGCACCTTCCATACGTTGTTTCCAAAAATTGAGTTGTGCTTTAAATGCCCCTCTTTTAATGACTTGGTTTAAGGGTGTTGATGTCCCTTTTCGATAATTATACCATTCGTTGCCACGTTTCAGGTTTCGCAATACGCTCATGGGTTTTTCATTTGTCCAATCTGACAGCATCAATACCAATTCTTTATCGTATTGTAGGGTTTCTTTTTTCGGATGAATTACAATTGGCCCAAAAACACCAATTTGTTCTTGTAACATGGTATGCCCATGATACCAATAGGTACCTGATTGCTTGATGGCAAATTCGTATTTTAAGGTATGTCCCGGTTCTATGGGCGGTGTGGTTAAATACGGAACGCCATCGTAAAAATTAGGTAATAAAATTCCATGCCAATGTATGGAAGTTTCTACATCCATTTCATTTTTTACGTAAATAATAGCGTATTCACCTTCGGTAAACTCTAGGGTTGGCCCGGGAATTGTTCCATTGATGGTCATTCCTAAGACTTCTTTTCCTGCTTTGGTTACTTTTTCTTGTTTTAAAGTCAATGTGTATTCTTTTACAGGAAGGTTGTCAACATTACCTTCAACAGATTTTTCTGTTTGCCCTTGCAGCCCGATACTTATTAAAAAGATAAGGCCAAAGGCTATATTGGTTGTATTTTTCATGGTTTGGTTTTTATTGCTGACTAGTTCATTTTTCTTTTTTGTAGTTTCTGATTATCAATCGATTGCTTTTTTCGTAACTAAAATAACTTATGGTCCAATTCAAGCCAACTAATAACTTATTTCTAAAACCGCTGATAGACATTAAATGTACAAAAGACCATAAAAGCCACGCAGCGTAACCCGTAAACTTCAGCTTTCCTAAATCTGCTACCGCCCTGCGCTTTCCAACGGTAGCTAATGATCCTTTGTCTTTATACTTAAAAGGTTTTAAGGGTTTGCCATTTATAATATGCATCATTGCCTTTGAAAGAAACTTGCCTTGTTGAATAGCGGGTTGTGCTACTTGCGGATGGCCTTTTGGGGTATCTTGGGTAATGACTGCTGCAATGTCGCCCATGGCAAAAACATCTCGTAATCCTTCTACTTGTAGATAACGATTTGTTTTCAACCTATTACCTCCAACAATATGGCTATTATCAATGCCTTTGGGCAATTGCCCTTTGACACCGGCGGTCCAAATTAAATTTTTGGCTAACACTTGTTTTCCGCTTTTGGTTGTTACTATTTCGCCGTCATAATTTGTAACAATTTCATTGAATAACACTTCAACATTCAGCTCTTTTAAATATTGTAATGTTTTGGACGAAGCCTTTTCAGACATTGCCGAAATGAGTTTATCAGAACCTTCTATGACATATATTTTCATGATTTCTGAAGGGTATTCAGGATAGTCTTTGGGTAAAATATACTTACAAAATTCTGCCAAGGCTCCTGCCATTTCAACTCCTGCCGGGCCACCGCCCACAACGGCAAAATTGGTTAAGGCATCGCGTTCTTTTTCATTGCAAGTAATGGCAGCTTGTTCTAAGTTTTGTATCATTTTATGCCTGATATTCAGCGAATCACGAATATTTTTCATTCCCAATCCGTTTTCTTCTATCGCCTTCATTCCGAAGAAATTAGTAGCTGTTCCTGTGGCTATCACCAAATAATCATACGTTATAATGCCTTTATTTGTATCTATTATCTTATTTTCTGTATCAATTTCTTCGACTTCTGCCAATCTGAAAATTACATTTTTATAGCCTGCCAATTGCTTCCTAAACGGAAAGGCAATACTATCGGGCTCTAAGCCACTCGTAGCCACTTGATAAAGCAATGGTTGAAATTGATGGAAGTTATTTTTATCTAGTAAGACAACTTGTACTTTTTGTTTTTTCAACCCTTCAACCAATGCTAAACCGGCGAATCCTCCACCGATGATTACTACGCGTGGAAATTCAGATTTGGGCAGGCAAACGAGGCCTGTTTCTTCACAAGAAATACCATTGCAATTATGTGCAGATACATTTTTGACAGCCATTTAGGTAAAAATTAGTCAGCTTAATTTCTATTTTAATTTATTGTAAATAAAACCCAACAAATACCCCACAATACCCCAAATGATAAATGAGGCTACAATGCCTAGCAAGGTTTCGGCAATTGGGATATTCATCCTAATATCTTCACTAAAATCTATTCCGTGAAAGATTAGGTTTGCTAATTTTATCAATGTCTCTTTTGGTAACAAAGACATGATAATAAAACAGGTCAAATAAATAATTGCTCCGGTAAATCCGGATGCTAAAGCGAATTTTTTTACGTTGATTTGATTCATGACTGTTTGTTTTAGGTTAATTTTTATACACCTTTTCCGCTTAAGACGGGTTTTAGGGAATGAGAAGATATAGCTCTTCCTTGCTACCGCTAGGCAAGTAAGTTATTCAACTCTTTGGGTCAGTATTCACGATGTTTGCGCGGCAAACTACCTTTGACAACTGCGAGCCTACCTGCGGTAGGCAGGCCCGCATTGAGATAGTTTATTTGTTTAAGGTATCCTTTGATTTCTCAAATTCTTCTTTGGTAATCTCTCCTTTGGCAAATCGTTTTTCGAGGATTTCCAGAGGGGTTTCTCTTGGTGGGGTTTTCTCTTGTTTTTTTGCCATATATATGATTATTATAACGATAACAATCCAAAAAATCCACCAAGCGACATGCATTCCGAAATAATTTCCATTGTAATTATGCATCATCTTTATTTTTAAAATTTTACTATAATCGCTTATAACATTCAGGCAATCAATATGTTACTGAAGTGTCTATTTTTTATTAATGGTCGTGCGAGTGGCCGTCTTCATTCTCTTTATCCATATTTCCCATCATATTCATTCCTTTATCCTTCATCATTTGCATA
>DRQI01000497.1 GCA_011330545.1 Flavobacteriia bacterium | reverse complement strand
TTTAAATTTCGCCAAGCTATTTTTAGATAATTTTTAATCATAATTTTTGTTTTTTATTCATTTTATACTTTTTAGACCTTACGCATTTTAGAAACCTATTAGGCCTGAAATTTTTTCCTCTTCATGGTAGTTAGAAAGGTCATTCGTCCCGCAACACCTCTACCGGGTTTCTACGGGCGGCTTTTATACTTTGCCAACTGATGGTTAACAAGGCAATACTGAATGCCGTTATGCCCGCCAATGCAAATATCCACCAACTCATAGGGGTTTTATACGAAAAATTTTCTAACCACCTACCTATGGCATACCATGAAATAGGTACCGCTATCACAAAAGCCAATCCTATCCATTTTAAAAAATTTTTTGATAACAGCGAAAGGATTTGTGCAATAGAAGCGCCGTTTACTTTTCTAATACCGATTTCTTTGGTTCGTTGTTGCATATAAAAAGTTGACATTGCCAATATGCCCATAAAAGAAATTATAAAAGAGAGTATCGTAAAATAGCCTATAATTTTGCCCGCTTTTTCTTCTTTTAGATACCATTGGTTTATGGCGTCATCTACAAAAGTAATTTCAAAAGGGGCACCGTCTATCAGGTCAGTATAAGTAGCCTTAATTTTACCCAACGTTTCAACTAGGTTGGCACTATTTACTTTTAGGAAAATATTGGTTGCAAAAGAGTTTTTAAGTTGTTGGCGAATGTAGATTGGGCCAATTTTTTTTCGTAAACTGTTGAAATGGAAATCATTGACTACTCCTAAAATAGGAAATTCACCATCGCTAATTTTTACGGTCGGTGGTATTGATTGAAACTCCAATACTTTTAAAGCCGTTTTATTGAGGTAAATACCTTCTTTTGAATAAGCAGTTTTGGTAGGTTTTATTTTAATGCCGAAAACATTAAAGAATGACGAATCTACTGCGAATTCTTGAAAACTAACAGGTTTCCCTTTGTAATCAAAAGACATATTGCTACCACCATCTAACGGGCTTCCCCATGTGAAGGATACTTCTTCTACGCCGGGAATTTGAAGTAAGGCATTTTTGATAGTGGCCTTTTTTTTGGTACCGCCAAGGTATTCTGTATATACGATATTTTTTTTGTTAAACCCGAGTGGATAATTTTTTAAAAAGCGCGTTTGTTTTAAAATTAACCAACTACAAGCCAATAGGGTAATGGCAACTGTGTACTGAAAGGTAATGAAGGCTTTGCCATAAACTCCTTTCGATTTTCTTCGAAAACTGCCCTTTACCACTTCAATAGGCTTAAAATTAGTAATTTTTATAGCGGGTATAATTCCTGATAAAACACCAATAAAGCCAAAACCTCCTATAAAAATAAGTAGATTTATAAATGTTATTTTACTGTTTAAATTCAATTGTGTGTCTAAGAGGGTATTAAAAATGGGTTCTGCCAGTTTTGCTAAGAAAAGTGATAAAACAGCTGCCAACAAACAAAGCATTACCGATTCTTTGATAAATTGGCCGAACAGCCTTTTTTTAGAACTGCCTACGAGCTTTTTAATGGCCACTTCTTTGCCTCTGAAAGTGGCTTGCGCAATGGTAAGGTTTATATAATTACCTACAGCCAATAATAAAATGAGCAGTACAATTACCGATAAAATAATAATCAGGGTTTTACTATTGCCCTTCGTATTTTTCCCAATCTTATCACTAAAATAAATTTCTTTTAAGGGTGTAAAAACCAACGTTTTTGCATAGCCTTCTTTGTATAACCAAAAATCTTTTTTAAAATTTGCTAAAATTTGAGGGGCTTTTGCCGGTAGGTTTCCATTGTTGGTTTCCAAAAAATATATACTCATCGAACAAAAACCGATATCTTTCAAGAAATTCTCGTATCCGGTAATGTCAGCCATTGCTTGGATATTGATAAGGGCATCGGGCGATTTAAAATGTGTTTTTTCAGGAAAGTCTTCTACAATACCCGTTACCATAAATTCATTATTAGCATTTATAGTTACCTTTTTGCCAATTGGGTTTTCGTTGCCAAATAGTTTAAAGGCATAGGTTTTAGACAGTACCATACTATTTTTGGTAGCCAATACTTCAGAAGGATTTCCGTAAACCAACGGATAAGAGAAGATATTGAAGAACGAATTGTCTACGGCAAGGTATTTAATTTTAACTTTTTGTTGTGTTGTGGTGGTAGCTACGCCTTGGTCATCATAAATCCTAGTAAAATCTTCAATATCAGGAATCGAATTCTTCAAACTTACGGCGATAGGCCCCGAAAAATCAGGTTCTTCGTTTTCTATTCTATAAATACGATTTTTATTTTTCTGAAAATCGTTAACTGACAGTTCGTTTTGAATGTAAACGCTTAACAATAGTACAAACATCAGCGATAATGCAAAACCGAGTACGGTAACAAGTGTATATAATTTATTTTTTAATAAATGTCTTATATAAGTTTTGAGTGTTATCATAATTTAAGCATTATTTTTTGTTTTTTCTTCTTTTTTGAATTAGTTATTAAAGCCATCGAATGAATAGTAACTTATCATTATAGATAATGTAAATATTGCTCATTGCTAGACTGCGTTATAATTTATTCATCCCTTAACACTTCCACCGGATTTCTACAGGCGGCTTTTATACTTTGCCAACTTATGGTTACAATGGCAATTGCTAAAACGATGATTCCGGCCAAGGCAAATATCCACCAGTGTAAGGTGGTTTTATAGGCAAAATTC
>DRQI01000496.1 GCA_011330545.1 Flavobacteriia bacterium | reverse complement strand
TCAGAAAAAATAAAAAATATAGAACTGAATCTTTCAGGAAAACACAATGTGCTAAATACTGTGGCAGCCTTGGCAATGGCAAATAAGTACGGAGTTTCACTCCAAACCATTGCCAAGGCTTTAAAAATATTTCAAGGTATACAGCGCAGGTTTACATTTAAGATTAAAACCGATAATTTGGTGTTGATTGATGATTATGCCCACCATCCAACAGAAATTGACGCAGTAGCTAATGCGGTGAGAGAGCTGTATCCGGGGGATAAAATAGTAGCAGTATTTCAACCGCATCTATTTAGCCGGACAAGAGATTTTGCCGATGATTTTGCCAAAAGTTTAGCAAAATTTGACGCGTTGATATTATTAGATATTTATCCGGCACGAGAAGAACCCATAGCAGGAATTTCTTCACATTGGTTATTGGGCAAAATAGGCCTTGAAGAAAAAAAATTAGTAGCAAAAGAAAACTTAATAGAAAGTATAGTAGCCGCAAAAGCCTCGGTTATTGTCATGCTAGGAGCCGGTAATATTGGTGAGATGGTAAATACGGTTAAAGAAAGTTTACTAAGCAAGGCCATATAAAACAAAAATAAAAAAATGAAAAAATATATTGTTTTCATAAAAACCCTTTTGTTGATTGCTTTTATAGTATTTCTTTACGGATTTGCATCACAAAGAAATAAAGCAAAAAAAATTGATAAAGTAGCCGTTACTTTTGAAAACGGAGACAACCTTTTTATAACCTATGAAACGGTTAATAAATTGTTAATACAAAATTATAAAGACATTAAAAGTCAGCCAAAAGAAAACATATTTTTGAAGCAATTAGAGGAAACGTTGCTTTCTAATAAAATGATAGCAAATGCAGAAGTTTTTTTATCGGTAAACGGAGAGTTAGGAGCCATCATTAAACAAAAGACGCCTATTGCAAGGGTCAATCAAAATGGACATACGTATTATATTGACAGTAAGGGGAATAAAATGCCTTTGTCAACAAATTATTCTGCTAGGGTACCTATTGTAAAAGGCATCCGTGAAGGTAAAATTCCTAATGAATTGTATACGTTGGCAAAATTAGTTTTTGAAGACGAATTTTTGAAAAAACTGATAGTAAGCATCGAACAAACTCCTAAAAAAGAGTTTTTATTCAAAACACGAGTGGGTGGCCAGACGGTTGAGTTAGGAAAATTAGATCAATTAGATAAGAAAATAAAAAAATTAAAAGTGTTTTATCACAAAGCATTAAATGATAAAACCCTCAATACCTATAAAAAAATTAATTTGATGTACAACAACCAAGTCGTCTGCACAAAAAACTAAATTATGGAACAAGATAACATAGCAGTTGGGTTAGATATCGGTACTACCAAAATTGTTGCCATGATTGGTAAAACCAACGAGTATGGGAAAATTGAAATACTCGGTATCGGAAATGCTAAAAGTTTAGGTGTTCACAGAGGTGTGGTTAATAATATTACTCAAACCATTCAATCTATTCAACAAGCCATAGAAGAAGCAGAAAGTGTTTCAGATTATAAAATTAAAGATGTTGTAGTGGGCATTGCAGGGCAACATATACGAAGTTTACATCATAGCGATTATATTACAAGGCCCAATTCTGAAAAAGTAATCGATGAATCTGACATCGATAAGCTAATCAATCAGGTTCATAAATTGGTCATGCTTCCGGGCGAAGAGATTATCCATGTGTTGCCGCAAGATTATAAAGTAGACGGGCAGCCCGAAATAAAAGAGCCTATAGGGATGTATGGCGGTAGGTTAGAAGCTAATTTTCACGTTGTGGTAGGGCAAGTTTCCTCTATCCGAAATATCGGCAGGTGTATTAAAAGTGCAGGCTTAGAACTGTCTAATATAACCTTAGAACCGTTGGCCTCTTCAGATGCTGTGTTGAGCCAAGAAGAAAAAGAAGCCGGTGTGGCGTTAATCGATATCGGTGGCGGCACTACAGATTTGGCTATTTTTAAAGACGGAATTATCCGCCATACGGCAGTCATTCCTTTTGGAGGAAATGTAATTACCGAAGATATCAAAGAAGGCTGTTCAATCATTGAGAAACAAGCAGAATTGTTAAAAACTAAATTCGGCTCGGCTTGGCCAGGTGAAAACAAAGAAAATGAAATTGTTTCAATCCCCGGCCTTAGGGGAAGAGACCCGAAAGAAATTACGTTGAAGAATTTATCGAAAATAATTCATGCCCGTGTGGTTGAGATTATTGAGCAAGTATATTTAGAGATTAAAAATTACGGACACGAAGAAACCAAGAAAAAATTAATTGCCGGTATTGTATTGACAGGAGGAGGCGCCGAACTGAAACATATCAAGCAATTGGTAGAATATATTACGGGTATGGATACCCGAATAGGCTATCCGAATGAACATTTAGCCGGTAATTCAGATATCGATTTGTTGAGCCCGTCTTATGCCACCGCAGTTGGATTGTTGATGAAAGGCTTACGTCAAAAAAATAAACACAAACAACTGTCTTCAACAGCATATACCGTAGGTAAAGAAGGCTCAAATGACACATCATACGGCGCAAATGTAAAAGAAGAGAGAAAGTCAATTTTTGAAAAATGGGCTGATAAGTTTAGAGAATTTTTAGACAATGCCGAATAAAAATATAAAGTTACAGAAATGAAGTTTTAACCGGTTACTATCAAGCAAAGGAGTCTATACTGAGTACAGTCAGGGGCATCAGCTAAAGAACCGGAAAAAAATAAGATAAATAATAGAATCCCAAAAAAGAAAAAGTATGAGTACAGAGTTTGAAAACCTTGCATTCGATTTACCGAAAAATCAGTCAAACGTAATTAAAGTTATCGGTGTAGGCGGTGGTGGTAGCAATGCTGTTAATTATATGTTTAAAAGAGGCATCAAAGGTGTTGATTTTGTAATTTGTAATACAGATGCCCAAGCCTTACAAAACAGTCCGGTAACCACAAAAATTCAATTAGGGGCTTCCCTAACAGAAGGATTAGGGGCAGGGGCAAATCCCGATGTGGGAGAACAAGCTGCTATGGAAAGTATTGAAGATATCAAAACCATGCTCAGCACACGGGCAAAAATGGTTTTTATTACCGTAGGAATGGGAGGCGGTACCGGTACGGGTGCAGCGCCAATCATTGCCAAAATTGCCAAAGAAATGGATCTGCTTACTGTTGGGATTGTAACCATACCATTTTCTTTTGAAGGAAAAATGCGAAATGACCAAGCACAAAGAGGGATTGAAAAATTACGCCAACATATAGATTCACTGGTAGTAATCAATAATAATAAATTACGTGAAGTCTACGGTAACCTGGGGTTTAAAGCCGGTTTTGCCAAAGCAGACGAAGTATTGTCTACCGCAGCAACAGGTATTGCCGAAGTAATCACACATCACTATACCCAAAATATTGACTTAAAAGATGCTAAAACGGTACTTTCTAATAGCGGAACCGCTATTATGGGATCAGCCACAGCAGAAGGCCCTAATAGGGCACAAGAAGCTATTACCAAAGCATTAGACTCGCCGTTACTAAATGATAATAAAATTACCGGAGCTAGAAATGTGCTGTTACTAATTGTTTCAGGAACTACCGAAATTACTATTGATGAAATAGGAGAAATTAATGACTATATACAAAGCGAATCAAAAAGCAATGTCGATATTATTATGGGAGTTGGCGAAGATGACGAGTTAGGAGAAGCCATTTCTGTAACTATTATTGCTACAGGTTTTAACAAAGAGCAACAATTGGAAATTACCAGTACAGAAGCCAAGAAAATTGTACACGAATTAGGAGATGCTCAAGAGAAAACCAAAAAAGTGCCTCCTGCAAAAGAAAAAATTGTTAGGCATACCTTAGAAATAGAAGATGACTTAAGTGTTGGCTATCAAGATAAAGAAATTGACAATGAAATGGTGTCGGTTAATGAAATAGATGTAGTCTATGATGAAGTAGCCACAGAAACCATTGACGAGTTTGTTATCCAAGAAGTGGTTGCAAAACAAGAAGAAATTATAGAAGAAGAAAATCAAATTACACTAACCTTTGATTTACCCTTGTCGCCAAAAAAGAAAGCCGAAACTTCAAAAGATGCCATCAAGCATCAATTATCAAAATCTAATATCAGGGATATTGAAGTCATTGACCCGGTTTTGGTAAAACCCGTTCATACGGTGGATGGTAAAATTAAACATGGCTTAGAAGATTATATGGAAGCTGCTGAAGAAGCCCCAATAAATGAAGATATCGAAGACCAAGAATTAAAATTTGATGTTAGGATAGAACAACAGCACGATGAAGAAAAACAATTAAATGAGGGTGAAGAAGAGTCGCCCCTAAACCGTACCATTGCCGAAGTACAAAAAACAGCAGATGAAAGAAGGCGCAAGATGAAAGATTTTAATTATAAGTTTGTAAATAGGCTTAAAAATATTGATGAGATTGAAAATCAACCCGCATATAAAAGAATGGGTGTTGATCTGCAAGACGTAGAACCTTCATCTGAGATTAGTGAAGAGAATTCGAGAATATCATTAAGTTCTGATGAAAATGATGATATTCAATTACGTTCAAATAATTCGTTTTTACACGATAATGTAGATTAATTACTTAGTTTTTGTTTGTTAAGACCCGAAACAATATTCCAATTGTTTTGGGTTTTTTTGTTAAAAATACATTGGTATTATTTTAAGAATAGTCGGTTTTAAGAAATTTCTTTATTATCGAGGGTTTCTGTATCTTTGCCATCTCTAAATTTTATAGAATGAGTTTACAAGACCAAGTAATGGAGAAATTGAAGGATGCAATGAGGGCGAAAGACACCGTTGCCCTAGAATCATTACGAGCCATTAAATCGGCTATTTTATTGGCACAGACAGAAAACGGAGCAAGTCAGCAACTGTCTGAAACGGAAGAATTGAAATTATTACAAAAATTAGTAAAGCAACGTAGAGATAGTGCTGATTTGTATAAAAAACAAGGCAGGGAAGATTTGGCTGAACCTGAATTAGCACAGGTAGCTGTTATAGAACAATTTTTACCCGAGGCACTTTCTGAAGAAGAAATTGAAAAAGTGGTAGTTATGACCATTGAATCACTAGGAGCATCAGGGATGAAAGATATGGGTAAAGTAATGGGTATAGTCTCAAAAGAATTGGCAGGCCAAGCAGACGGTAAGACAATTTCTGCCATAGTGAAGAAAAATTTGATGTAAGTATAAACTAGACCTGTCAGGTTTTTAAAACCTAATAGGCCTTTTAATCATACTGGCCCCGTGGCGCAATCCGCTTAAAAGCGAGACAGGCTGAATAGCGCATCAGACCTGCCTGCCGGCAGGCAGGTCTCGGCTCTGAGGGTTGCAGGATGAAAAAGTAACGTAATGTTTTATGTCTACGTTTTGTATAGTTTGAAGTTCGATAGAACATATACAGGTTTAACAATAAATGTTGTA
>DRQI01000495.1 GCA_011330545.1 Flavobacteriia bacterium | reverse complement strand
GTAGACATATTTGCCCGTAGGCTGCAAGTGCAAGAGCGATTGACCGACCAGATTGTAAATTGTATTAATGACGTGTTAAAGCCTCAGGGAGTGGCAGTTGTAATTGAAGCCTCACACATGTGTATGATGATGCGAGGCGTGCAAAAGCAAAATTCTGTAACTACTACTTCGGCTTTTAGGGGCACCTTTAAAAATTTAGAAACCCGTAATGAATTTTTAAAACTAATAAGTGCAAACCTTTCTTAAAAAGTTGGCATTCTTATTGCTGTAATATACGTAGTTAATACAAAAATCAAACTGATGAATAAACATAAAAAATTAGCATTGGGAATTGTGTTCGATGCCCTCGGATATATTCCATTTATAGATATTGTATGGGCGCCGCTCTCTGCCTATTTAATGACGAAATTATACCCCGGAAAAAAAGGGAAAATAGCTGCGGCTATTTCTTTTATTGAAGAAGCAATGCCCTTTTTAGACATTATCCCTACGTTTACATTAATGTGGCTGTATACCTATGTCTTTAGCAGTGAAAAAGAAATAATTATAGAGGTGAGTTAGTTTTCTTTAAGAAAACGGCCAAGGCCTAGCCGGCGTATCATTTTCTTTTCAAAATTCCAGAAGAATTTGAATTGCCCCACTAAAAACCCTGAAAGAGGCAACGTGAGTTGGTAGATGATAAAAATCAATAAAATCCTAACCGGCCAAAATAACCAAGGATTGGTAGTTTCTTGATTGAGCCCTATAAAATTGGTTACCGGCCTAGCTATCAAAGTTGCAAAGGAACCATTGATAGAAAAGGCAATAAATATTAAGATTACCTGCCAGTTTGAAGTCAAGCCCCACCGTTTTTTTAATTTTTCCATATAGAGAACCAACGTTGTAAAAATACAAGAAAAAATAACAAAAAAGCCATCGGTATTAACCAATGGCTTTTGAGTTTTTGTATAAAAATATTATTTGAAAAGGCCTCCTAATAATCCTCCCAGGCCACCTTTTTTACTGCCGCTGCCTAAAATCATTCCGGCAACATCGTCAATAATACTGCCATCGCCATCTGCATCTAACAGGCGCTCTACCATATTTTGTTGTTGGCTGCTTTCGCCTCCGAGCATTCCACCCAATAAATTGCCAATACCATTTTGATCTTGAACCCCTTGTTGGCGTGTTTGTTTGCCGAGATAACCCATTACAAATGGGGCGGCAACTTTTAAAATATTCATGGCAGAACCCAAATCCAAGCCACTAGATTTGCTAACCGCTTGGGCTACGTTTTCTTCCTTGCCACCAAAGACATGCCCTAAAATTCCTGAACCGTCTTGCAATACATCGTCATCAATGCCGCCACCGCCAAGAATGTTTCCTAAGTTATCTAAAATACCACCGCTATGTTTTTCACTGTTCAATGCATTTAATAGCCCCGAAGCACCTTCAGGGGTTTTTGCATTGTTTTGCATCGCTCCTAAAATTAAAGGCAATGCTGCCCCTAAAGCTGTAGTTGTTGTTTTTTGGTCTTGTCCTAATTGTTGACTAGCACCATTAATGAGTGTCTTTCCTAAATCGCTGTTTAATAGGTCGAAAATACTTGCCATTTTGTAAAAATTTAATTGATTAATAAATATGGTACAATATACGATTAATTGCCAAACCTTAAAATTTATATATAAACGCTGGTTTTTTATTTAAACATATTTTTCTATCTTTCAAGAAATTTAAAAAGTAATTACATGAAGAAATTAGCACTGCACTGGAAGATTTTATTAGGGATGGTTTTCGGTGTACTCGTAGGGATATTAATGACAAGTGTTGATGGCGGCAAAGAAATTGTTCAAGACTGGATTAAGCCTTTCGGGAAGATATTTATCAACTCACTAAAATTAATTGCCATTCCGTTGATATTGGCTTCATTGATAAAAGGCGTATCCGATTTGAAAGATATTTCTAAATTGTCAAAAATGGGAGGTAGGACTATTGCTATTTATATCACCACCACCGTGTTGGCGGTTACCATCGGTATTATTTTAGTCAACTTCATCAAACCCGGGAATTCAATAACCGAAACCACCCGGATGGAAATGGTAGAAAATTACAGTGGGAAAACAGCTGAGTATAAAAAAACTGCTGAAGAACAGAAGGGAAAAGGGCCATTGCAAGCCTTAGAAGATTTGGTGCCCGATAATATTTTTGCCGCCGCCACTAGTAATCGCAATATGTTGCAGGTGATATTTTTTGCTGTTTTTTTCGGTATCGGATTGATTTTAATCCCCGAAGAAAAAGGAAAAACCGTTAAGAATTTCTTTGACGGATTTAATGAAGTAATATTGAAAATGGTCGATTTGATTATGCTCGCAGCACCTTATGGCGTATTTGCCTTATTGGCTGCGTTGGTGGTAGAATCGCCGAGTATCGACTTGTTTAAAGCCTTGGCATGGTATGCATTTACAGTTGTTTTAGGATTGGCTATTATGATTGTAGTATATAATTTAATTGTATACTTCTTTACAAAAAAATCACCCAAATTTTTTATGAATGGCATTTCGCCGGCGCAATTATTGGCATTTTCTACAAGTTCGAGTGCCGCAACCT
>DRQI01000494.1 GCA_011330545.1 Flavobacteriia bacterium | reverse complement strand
TTATTTCAAGATTGGTAAATCCGGCCTGTTTTAATTCTTTGAGAACTATTTCTTTAGCAATCTTATGCGGCGGT
The DNA here is from genome assembly GCA_011330545.1 of Flavobacteriia bacterium. Classification (GTDB taxonomy): domain Bacteria; phylum Bacteroidota; class Bacteroidia; order Flavobacteriales; family Flavobacteriaceae; genus Aureibaculum. The sequence goes on along the minus strand of DRQI01000494.1, from coordinate 2,871 downwards.
GGCGGCCCGATGGGCAATTTTCTCTTAAAAAAATCAATAACAATCAACTCCCCATCTATTTTTAATCCTTGTAATACCTTGGCAAAATAGGCCGGCCTGTCTTCAATATGATGATAGGTATTGACTATCAACACCTTATCAACTTCTTCGTTTTGTAAAGCCGGACTGTCATAGGGCAATTTTCTTACTTCTATCAATGTATCTAACTGCTCTTTTTGAATGCGTTCTTTGAGATACTTTAAAAATTCATCATCTACATCTCCGGCAATAACATGTGCTCCTTTTTTGGCTAGTTTTACACTAAAATACCCAGATCCGGCACCGATATCCAATATTTTTTTACCTTTCATATCCCCGATATATGCCAATACTTTTTCGGGTTGTTGGTAAGCATCTCTTTCGGGCGATTCGAATATCTTAATGAGCTTTGCTACCGAAGTACGGTGCATTTGCTCATCGGCTTTATTTCTATGTGCTTCTGTGGTGTTGTGTTCTTCGTTCGGCAAGGCTTCTTTAGATGTGGCCTGTTTTTTTGTTTGGCAACTCATCACTGCAAAAAGAACCAGTAACGTTGTTATGGTATAAAATTTCATGTGTCAGTACTTAGTTTGTTACGAAGTTAGCACTTTTTTATCAGTTACATTTTGTTGTATAATAATGGCGAGTGCCATCACCAATGCACATCCGAATAAATTTAACCACAAATAGGGCATCCAATCAAAATACCATCCTATAATTACAATTACTTGTGTAATAATAGCTGCTGTGAATACGGCATTACTCTTTACAAATTTAATAAAAAATGCCAATAAGAAAATGCCCAATACATTACCGTAAAAAATAGAGCCGATGATATTTACTAATTGTATCAAATTATCAAATAAACTGGCTACATTGGCCACTATAATGGCCATAATGCCCCATAGCAAGGTAAACCATTTTGACATCGCCACATAGTGTTTTTCTGACTTTTCGCCTTTTACATTTCGCTTGTACAGGTCTATAGCGGTAGTTGACCCTAAGGCATTCAATTCTGATGCTGTTGACGACATAGCTGCCGATAAAATAACCGCCAATAACAGGCCTATCAATCCTCTTGGCAAATTATTTAATATAAAATGGATAAAGACATAATCTTTATCATTGGTTTCTATTTTAATATTTTTTTCTTTGGCGACCTTTTTTAAAATAACCTTAGCGGCTTCCCGATTTTCTTTTTCAAGATGGTTAATTTTTACTATTTTATTTTTTAATTCCTGCTTTTTAACCGCATCAATAGCTGAAGATGCAATGCCATTAAAATCCATATTAGCGGTTGACTTTTGCATTTCAATTTGTTTGTGTTTGTCTTCTAACGCCTTATATTCTTTTTGATACGTCGATTCTAAAACCGCTTTTTTAGCGATAGGGTTAAAATTGATGGGAGACGGATTAAATTGATAAAAAACAAAAACCATCACTCCTACCAACAAAATAAAAAATTGCATGGGTACTTTTAACAATCCGTTAAAGAGTAAGCCCAACTGCATTTCTTTTACTGATTTACCCGATAAATAGCGTTGTACTTGGCTTTGGTCAGTTCCGAAATACGATAGTGCCAAAAAACTGCCGCCAATAATACCGCTCCAAAAAGTATATCTGTTTTCAAAATTAAAAGAAAAATCTAAAATGTCCATTTTACCACTTGCCCCGGCAATTGTCAAGGCTTTTGTAAAAGTGACCCCTTCAGGTAAATAACTCAATATCAGATAAAAAGCTATAAACATACCGATAAAAATAACGGCCATTTGTTGTTTTTGGGTAACACTCACTGCTTTGGTACCTCCTGAAACGGTATAAATAATAACGAGTACCCCAATCACAATATTGAGGGTTGTTAAATCCCATCCTAATACAGCTGAAAGAATGATTGCAGGTGCAAAAATGGTGATTCCGGCAGCGAGTCCCCGCTGTACTAAAAACAGCATGGCTGCCAATGTGCGGGTCTTTAAGTCAAAACGGGTTTCTAAATATTCATAAGCTGTATATACTTTTAAACGGTGATAAATGGGTATAAATACCAAACAAATAACTACCATTGCAATGGGCAACCCGAAATAAAATTGTACAAAGCCCATTCCGTCATGAAAAGCCTGCCCCGGTGTTGACAAAAAAGTAATGGCACTGGCTTGGGTAGCCATTACTGACAATCCGATAGTCCACCATTTAGCCTGATTGCCCCCACGAATAAAATCTTGTACATTTTTACTGCCTCTTGTTTTCCACGCTCCATACAGTACAATAAATAACAAGGTGCCTATGAGTACTATCCAATCTAATTGCTGCATGGGCTAAGAGAATGATTGCATGAGAAGATAAAACAATACGATATATACTGCATTAGCAATGAGCACAATGGTATATGAAGTTTTCCAAACATATTTTTGCGGTTCCAAATCTCTTAATTTTTAAGTGGTTTTTTAATATTGTTTTTACCAATAGAAAGCATATTTGCAAATAGTTTATAAGCTCCCGGCACACCGGCGGGCAATTCTCTAAAAAAGCTCAGTCCGGTATAGATAAAATGGCCTTTCCCGAAGTTGGCTATCAATAAACTGCCGTTTTTGGCTTTTTCTCCTTTATCGTGCATAGACAATATTGGCGTAAACTCTTTGCCCCATTCATCAGGAAAATACAGGCCTCTTTCTTGTACCCATCCGTCAAAATCACTCGCTACAATTTTATTGGGATAATTTAAAAGCTCATGCCGGCTATTTAACAGGGTTACTTTTGCATTTTCATCTACTACCCTATCTCTTGACAATCTTAAATGGTACGGAGCCACACTGTCTACTTTCGTTCTAAAACTGGTATTATACTGTGTGATCAACG
>DRQI01000493.1 GCA_011330545.1 Flavobacteriia bacterium | reverse complement strand
ATAAACTATTACGGCAACTTGTTGTATCGAGAAAGCCTACAAAATACGTCTACAAATATTAAAAACAACTATGCCGGTATTGCAACAAACTTTATTGCCATTGCCAAAAGCAAAGCAGGTTTGTACGATGAAGCCCTAAAGTGGCATTTAAAAGGCATTGAATACACGCAACAATTAAAAGACAGCGCGCAACTCTATACCCATAAATTAGGTATGGGCAAAGCCTATTTTTACCGCAAAGAATATGCAAAAGCGCAACGTATTTATAATGAATGCTTACAACATGCCAACACCCAGAATAAAGAAAATGAAATTTACAGATATTTAGCAGCCCTTTACCTCGAACAAGGCAATATAAAAGAAGCCAAACAGCTATATCAAAAAACCCTTGCGTTTTACCAATCTGTCAATGACATCAAAGAACAATTAAAAATCACCTCCCAATTAGGGGTTATTGCCCAAAAATTAAATAATGAAAAAGAAGCCTTGGCCTATTTTATCGAAGTAAAAAATCAAGCCTACCAACACCAATTTTTCGATTTATACTTCAATGCCCAAAACAGTATAGGGTATTTGTATTTTAAGTCAAAACAATACGGAAATGCCAAAATAGCACTCAACTCAGCCTATATCAATGCGCTTCAATGGAATAATTTAGAAGCCCAAAAAAGAATCCTAAATAATTTAAAAAATGTATTTGTCGCTACCAAAGATTATAAAAATGCCTATGCTATTATGACGCAATATGTAGAGGTGTCGAATACCATTTTAAAAAATCAAAATAAAAAAGAAATTAACGAACTCGAAATTCAGTACCAAACCCTACAAAAAGAAAACCAAATACATATTTTAGAGAAAGAACAAGCCTTAAAAGAAAGTGAAATAGCGCGCCAAAAAAGCCTAAAAATTTATTTACTCATCGGGTTTTTAGTTATTTTAATTCCGGTAATAGCCTTACTCTATGTATATTATCAAAAATTACAAACCCAAAGTAAGTTAAACAAAATACAAGAAGAAGTCAATCAACAAAAAGTAAGCACCCTGTTAAAAACTCAAGAGTTAAAACTCATCAAAGCTACAGTTGAAGGGCAATACAAAGAGCGCAAACGCATTGCACAAGAATTGCACGATAGTATTGGCGGCAGCCTTGCCGCCATCAAATTACAACTCTCAAATGCCGCAAAAAATAATAGCAGTTATACACTCCTTACAAAACAAATTGACGAAACCTACCATCAAGTACGAGATTTATCGCATAACCTCATCCCCAAAAAATTTAGTGAAAGTGCCTTTACAACGCTTTTACGCCAATATATCAAAAACATCCAAAAAGAAAACCCGGTTAAAATTACTTTTAGCCCACACCCTGAAGAAACGGTAAATAGCATCCCCGAAAACATAAAAATTGAACTCTATAAAATCATACAAGAGCTATTGGCCAATGCCTTTAAACATGCAGAAGCCACACAAATAGATATCCATATAAATATATTGAACAATACCCTAAAACTTCTTTATGAAGACAACGGAAAAGGGTTTGATACCCAAAAAACCCATAAAGGGATAGGGCTTGCCAATATCAAAAACAGGGTACAATCCCTTTCCGGTGAAATACATATCGATTCATTTGTCAATCGAGGGACCGTAATAGACATAGACATACCTATTAATACGCTACGCCATGACCTATAATATCATTATTGCAGACGACCATAAAATGTTTTTAGACGGCATGTTAAGCATCCTGTCAACTAACAAAAACTATCATATTTTAATGACCGCAAACTCCGGAAAAAATATTGTAAAATATGCAGGTATCAACCCCAATCAACAAATCGATTTGGTTATTACAGACATCAGTATGCCCGAAATGGATGGTATTACGTTAAACAGCCAACTAAAAAAAATAAATCCCAATATAAAAGTATTAGTAGTGAGTATGCATATAGATGTGGCCATGATAGACAGCCTGATAAAAAGCGATGTTGACGGATATGTACCTAAAAATGCCGAAAAGAAAGAATTGTTAACTGCCATAGAAACCATTCTAAAAGGCGAAAAATACTTTTCTGAAATTATCAAAGAAGCCTATATGAAAAGTGTTTTTAACAAAGAAAAAGAAACCCTCGAAACCTTGACACAACGAGAAAAAGATGTTTTAAAACTCATTGCCTTAGAAAATACAACCCAAGAAATAGCCGACCAATTATTTCTGAGCAAGCACACCATAGAGAGTTATCGTAAAAATTTAATATCAAAACTCAATGTGCGCAACATTGCCGGCTTGACCAAATACGCTATTAAACTAGGATTAGTTACTTGATTATGAGTGTTTTATTTACAAACACCCTGTTTTCAGGGGTGCCATTTTCACGGTAATAAGTGTAGGGTAACAATAGCTAAGCCCTGATATTTGCAACAGAATTAATAACAACAACTAAACAACAACAGAATATTAACCATTAAAATTAAAAATTATGATTTACGGAATTTCACTCATCTTATTAAGTATTATAGCAGTGCCATCACTACTATTATCAAAAAAACCAAATGCCAAAGAATTATTAGAAAAAGTAGCACCCTATCAAGGCTGGATTGGCCTCGTATTTTGTATTTGGGGTGTTTGGGGTATCATCACCGCCTTCTTACACATGGGCTGGCTATCAGCAGCACCTATTTGGTGGATTACGTTATTGGCCGGTAGTGTGGTTGAAGCCGGACTAGGTTTTATGTTAGGTTACGGATTGATGAATGAATTATTCTTGTCAAAGAATGAAGCCGCCAAAGAAAAAGCCGAAATGATAAGAGAGAAAATTGCTCCAAAACAAGGAAAATTGGGCATTCTCGGAATCATCGTTGGCGTATGGATGATTATTGCATCTTTTATGTTTGCCATCTAAGCGCTTTACTAAAATCAACATAACAAAATAAAAAAGCCTCGGTTTAGTATAACATACATTTAATCACTAAACCCCTTTGTTAAGAAGGGCGCAAAAATCACAGGTAAGACAAGCATCATTCCGCGTGAAATTTGT
>DRQI01000492.1 GCA_011330545.1 Flavobacteriia bacterium | reverse complement strand
CGGTAGTTATTAAGATGTCTCATTCTCAACATTTCGAATCGTTAAAAAAACAACTTCAAATAGAAGTTGATACCGCTTTTTTGTATGAAAGCATTGCCCATATTCAAACAGATGAAAACCTAAAAAAAGTATTGGAAGCCTTGGCAAAAATAGAATGGGGCCATGCCAAACGCGTTTTAAAAAATATTCATGAAATAAAACCCGAATATTCTATGGCAAGCCCTAGTTTACGCGCTAAAATACAATTCAAATTAGGGAAGGTTTTTGGTTATGAAAGCATTATCAATAGCCTTGCCGGTATTGAAGCCCAAGTAGGCAAAAGTGCCATCAAGTCTAAATTACAAAAAGGGGAAGGCCTTACCGGCTTTGAACACAATCACCTCAAAATCATAGAAGCCGTACGCGACAATGAAAAGGTAAATGTATCAGGCACCATTCTTTCGCAATTTGAAGGAAGGCACAAATCAGTAGGCGGTAATGCCTTACGTGCTGCCGTGATGGGTGCCAATGACGGTTTGGTATCTAATATGAGTTTGGTAATGGGCGTAGTAGGTGCTGCGGTTTCTAATACTACCGTTATCCTTACCGGTACCGCCGGATTATTAGCCGGAGCCATTTCTATGGCATTGGGCGAATGGCTTTCTGTAAAAAGCTCAAGAGAACTCTATGAATACCAAATTGCCATTGAAGAAGAAGAATTGGATGCCTCGCCCGAAGAAGAAAAAAAAGAACTGGTATTGATATATCGCGCCAAGGGTATGGATGAAGATGCCGCACAAAAATTAGCCGATAAACAATTCGAAAATAAAGAAACTGCCTTAGAAGCCTTGATTACCGAAGAACTCGGTATTGATAAAGAAGAACTCGGCGGGTCTCCTTGGGAAGCGGCTTTCGTTTCTTTTTTCTTATTTGCTTTCGGAGCCATTATCCCATTGCTTCCTTATTTCTTTACTTCGGGAAGAAATGCATTGTATTTGAGTATTATCTCCAGCTTTTTCGGCCTCTTTACTATTGGTGCCGCCATAACATTATTTACCGGTAAAAATGTTTTTTATTCAGGATTTCGGCAAGTACTTTTCGGATTATCGGCAGGGGCAATTACTTATATTATCGGTTCTTGGCTAGGGGCGGCGATTGTATAAAAACTCAATAAATGGTAACCTTCAGATAATTAAGCTCCTAAAAAAACGTTAGTGAAATGGTTATACTAAAAATTTAGTGTCTGAATAAATTGTTTCGATTTCATTTAAAAATACTTTTTAAAATACTGTTTTATTGTACTTTTGCATCTCGCAATCAAAATATTACCGCACATTTTTGAATAACTTATTTTCTGACAATAATGAAAAATAAAATTCACAAAAAACTCAATGAATTAGAGTCAACAGCCATTTGTGGAAATGACATTAGTTCTTCAGTATTATACGTATCTGCTTTATCTATTGCTTTTGCAGGGCAATATGCATGGATAACACTACTCATCGTTTCTTTTGTACTTTTTTTATTTAGAAAAATTTATGGAGAAGTAGTTGGTGCATTGCCTTTAAATGGCGGCGCTTATAATGCCCTTTTAAATACAACCAGCAAATCGATGGCCTCTTTTGCTGCTACCTTAACCATATTATCATATATGGCCACGGCAGTAATATCTGCCAATGAAGGCATCCACTACTTACACCATTTAATACCTAAGATGCCCATTATTATTGCTACCATCGGATTATTGATGGTTTTTGCCTTATTGACTATTGGCGGTATTACCGAATCTGCTAAAGTGGCCGTTGGTATTTTTCTATTTCATTTGACATCGCTGCTTATCTTAAGTGCATTTATTATCTATTATCTGGCCACCAACGGTATTGATATGCTAACTTCAAATTGGCATACGCCCCTAAACGAAGGCAGTATCACTACGGCTATATTTTTCGGGTTTGCGGCTTCTATGTTAGGCGTATCAGGATTTGAGAGTTCGGCAAACTTTGTTGAAGAACAAGAACGGGGCGTGTTTCCAAAGACCCTTAAAAACATGTGGACCATCGTTAGTGTTATCAATCCGTTAATGGCGGTTTTTGCATTGGCATTGTTTGCATTGCCTGTATTACAGAGTGATGACTATCAAAACACCTTATTGGTTGAAATGGCTTCTCATGTAGGCGGCAATTGGGTGGCCATATTAATTTCTGTCGATGCTTTTTTAGTATTGAGCGGAGCGGTATTAACGAGTTTTGTAGGTGTTTCAGGGTTGTTAGAGCGAATGACCCTAGACAGAATCCTCCCCCAATTTTTCCTTAAAAAAAACAAACGGGGAAGCTCTTATAGAATTATAATAATGTTCTTTTTATTATCAGTTTCTGTACTGTTAATTACTAACGGCAATGTAAAATTATTGGCGGGGGTTTATACCATCTCATTTTTATCGGTAATGGCATTATTTGGCATTGGTAATATTTTATTAAAAGTTAAAAGGAACAAACTTCCAAGGCCGGAAAAAGCAACTTGGATTTCTGTTCTCATTGCCATTGTTGCCGTTATCTTTG
>DRQI01000491.1 GCA_011330545.1 Flavobacteriia bacterium | reverse complement strand
TACATAGCATTTTTAATTTTTCTTAGTTGCAAATATATGAAAAATAAGTAAGTAACTCATTTTTCATATAATTTTTTACACTAGAAAAACGATATTTTCTTTTGTAGTGGTAACTAGGGCGATACACAACCGTCTAAGTTATTTTTCTGAGGTATTACGACTAAAAATATCAACTGAGAAAGAAGAATACCTATTTTTAAATAAACATTAAAACCGCATGCTTATTTTGGCATTTAATACCCTTCCGGATAAAAAATTTGGAACGGCGACAGAACTATTTGAAGAAATATCCCGCACCCATGTATTGGTTATAGAATTTTGTACATCAAACATGTTAAAAAGCTCAATTCCGATAGATAACTCTTTGAATTTTTGCAGCCATTGGCTTTGGGGCTTTTTTTGAGAATCTACCAAGACATACGAAATGCCAACATCCGACCTAAAATAACCTTTCAGCCTATTTTGAAAAATATAAGGGTCGGCATACGAAGGAGAACCACCCGGCACCCCACTCTGGTAAACCATATTCAGATACATTTTTAAATTCGGATTATTAGGTACATAATCTTGAAATAAAATGGCAAATTTTACCCGTTGGTCTGTTGGGCGTGCAATATACCCCCGATTGTCAATATTTTCTTTCGTAACTAAAAACCCAAAACTCACATACGATTCGGTACCCGGAACAAATTCGCCATTTAACCGGGCATCAAATCCGGTAGCATAAGCCTTGGCATTATTTTTAGCACGGTAGCGGATTTGTACATTGTCTACCGTAAACGGATTTACATCTGTCAACAATTTATAGTAAGCCTCTGTTACTAATTTAAAAGGCCTATCCCACAATTTGAAACTATAATCATTGCCTACTACAAAGTGAATAGAGCGTTGGGCTTTTACTTCCGGATGTACAATTCCTAAAGAGTCTCGTAATTCTCTATAAAAAGGCGGTTGATAATAATATCCTCCTGAGATTCTGAATAGCATATCTTTATCCCAATCGGGTTTGATAGCAAATTGTACCCTCGGGCTTATCACCGTATGGTTTTTAGAGGTAATGCCATCGCCTCTTACATTCCATTGTTGTGCCCTTACCCCTACATTAAACCACAGTTGGTGGTCATTGACATACGATGTTTTGCTCCATTGCGCAAAACCTGATAACCTGTCAATTTGTATGGCATTTGTTGCCCTTGTATTGGAAAACGGCACGATAGGGCCGGTAAAAGGTTCGTAAGGCTCATCATTTCTCGGCAATAAATTAGGTGGCCTAAGCGAAAATCCCGCTGAATCGATTACCTCCCATTCAATAATTCTATCTTTAATATCTTCTAACTGATATTTAAGGCCAAACTCAAAAATATTATCGCCTTCGGTTATTGTGGCTGTTGCTTGAACACTGGTAATCAAGGCGTCTAAATCGTTTCGTGCATGGTCTAACTGCGAGCCGATGGCTTGTACAAATTCTACATCACCGGCATTGGTACTTCCCAAATCAAAATTTACCTCTCCAATTCCGTAAAAAGCAAAAATGTCAAAATATTCTTCTTCTTGTGTATTATAAGAAGTTGCCGTTAGGTTCAAATTCAGATGCTCATTGACTTGATAAGTTGCTTTGAGGGCTCCGAAAAGTGTTAAGTATTGATCGTCTTCTTTACCTTGATAATTTACAACCAAGGCTTGCGGATTGGACACAGTACTAAAATTTGTGCGCCGCGTTACCGGTGTATAGTCATAATTGTTTAAAGAAAAATTACCTAAAAAATCAAGGTTCAATTTTTCATTAAACCGATATGATACATAGGCTTGTACATCTGTAAAATTTGGTTTGAAGTTGGCTTCAATATCTTTGCTGTTTACCAGCAAACTATTATTTCGATAGCGGGCACCGATGATGGTAGAAAGTTTATTTTGTAGGGATAAATTTTCGAAAGTGGCACTAGCACCCAACAAACTGGCATCTAAACTAATGCCAAACCGTTGAGGTTTTTTATAAGTTATGTCAAGTACCGATGATAATTTATCTCCGTATTTGGCCTGAAACCCTCCTGCCGAAAATTTAACATTTTGTGTGAGGTTAGGATTTACAAAGCTCAAGCCTTCTTGTTGCCCTGACCGTACCAAAAAAGGCCGGTATACTTCAATGCCATTAACGTATACTAAATTTTCGTCATAATTACCGCCTCTCACATTGTATTGGGTACTGAGTTCATTAGTACCACTAACGCCAAGGCCTATATTTTTCAACGTGTTTTCTATTCCGGCATTTCCACCCGGTGTTTTTTTTATGGTTTCAATAGGTACTTTGTCAATACCTTTGGCCCTATTTCTGTTGTCTTTGACAACTACTTCGGTAATTTTCTCTGTTTTGTCTTTTAACTTTGGAGAAAAAATGAGAGTCCTGCCTTTACGCACCCTAATACGTTTCGTATACGTTTCATAAGAAAGATGCCGAAAAGTAATTGTGATAAATTTACCCGAAGGTACTTTTAATGAATACTCGCCTTTGTCGTTTGAAACAGCCCCTTTGTTATTGTAGGTGACGCTTACTTTTTCAATGGGATTGCCATTTTGGTCTTTTACAACACCCTTTACGGTGGCAGTTTGCCCTAAAAGGACAGTTGTTAAAAAGAATAAAAAAATAAGAGAAAATATCGTTTTCAATTAAATTGATTTAATTATTGCAATTCTAGTATTCTACTGATTTTCAACACCTTCCATTTCCACAGCCTTCAACCATCCGCCACCTGTCTTCTGTAACCTGTTATCCATCATTCATTATCCATCTTTCCTGTAAAACGTTGCAATATACACATTAGTATTATGAACATTATCAATAACGGTTACTT
>DRQI01000490.1 GCA_011330545.1 Flavobacteriia bacterium | reverse complement strand
TAAAATGATGTTTGATAGAAGTATTGATTAAATACCTCGAAGCAAAAACATCAACAGTACCATAATCGTCTTCTAAAAAAGTATAATTCAGGTTGAATTGTTGCTCAAAACTATTTATGTTGAATTTGTAGGAGGAAGAAACTTCGAAACCCGTGGTAGTAATCTTTCGAAGATTTTGGGCTAAAAAGAACGGACTATCGGCTGTTTCTTTTACATAATCGATCAAATCGGTTGCTTCTCTTCTAAAAAAAGCAGTGCCAAATGAAAATGCCTTCGCATGATACTTTATCCCTACTTCTTCTGCCAAGGCTTTTTCGGGTTCTAAATTTTCATTTCCCGATAGAAAATTCGGAATGTTTATATACAACTCGGTATAGGTAGGAATCCGGTAAGAATATCCGATATTTCCATATATTTTTACTTTATCGTTGAATTTATAACCCACATCCAATCCGGGAAAGGCGTTAAAATCGAAATCCGAAAAATAGTTTAGCGAAACACCCGGGGTAATATCAAATTTTCCCCAAGTAAAACGCTGTTCTAAAAAGGCATTAAACATGGTTCTTTTTTGATTTCCTAAGTTATTACTGGCCAAAGTAATTCTTGCCATATCAATTCCGAAACCGGTGATTCCCAACTCAGAAGTATAGGAAGCATTCACCTCGGCTCCTACTTTATTAGAGATGTTAAAATTTCTTGAAAAACTCGGGTCTTCACGCTTTAACAGAAACATATCTTGATTGCGCTTCCAATACAGTGTTGGTTTTAACACGAAGGTTTTAGTTACAAATTTTGTTGAAACTCCCACCAAACTGGTCTGAGTTTCTTCATATTCATTAAAATTTGGTGAATTGGTATAAAAATTATTGGCCCCGAATTTTCGTTCTCCAAAGCTCGCCATGATGGAAACGGGTTCTTTTTTAGTATTTATCGTACTCTTTAAAAAGTAATTCTGATTGTTAAAATCGGTGTTTTCACGATAACCATCGCTGCTGTTATTTGAATAATGGATTTGATGTGAGGCTTTCTTTAATTGGGCAGTAGCAGTAACATTGACTGATTGCCTGTTAAATGAACCTCCGCTTAAGCGAATATCGGCACCGGTTTCCACTACTTTTTTGGTAACAATATTGATGGCGCCATTAAAGGCATTTTGCCCGAAAATACGAGCTGCCGGCCCTTTTATAATTTCAATGCGTTCGATATTTTCTAAGGGAATCATCATATTCATCGTATGATGCCCGGTTTGAGGGTCTTCTGTTTTAATTCCGTCTATCAACACCAAAGTCTGGTTAAAATGGCCTCCCCTGATATAGAGGTCTGATTGCATGCCGTCAATTCCTCTTCGCCGTACGTCAATGCCTGCTATTTGTTGTAGCACGTCGGCAACATTTGTCGCTGCACTGTTTTGAATGTCTTCGGAAGAAATGAGTTGTATGGTTCTCGAATTTTCTGAAAATGGAAGGTCGATTCTACTTGAAGTGATGATTACTTCTTTGAGTTTTACCGTATCTTTATGTTGCGCTATTCCAACAGCACAACCTGCAAAAAAAAGGAATAGCAGTACTGCCCTACTCTTCATTATTTCTGGTTATTTTAGTTCGGGCAAATATAGAGAAATCGACGAATTAAAAAATATAATTTAACGTATTTAATCTCTATAGTGACACCGTGACTTGAAGTCACGGTGTCACTATAAACCTAATCTAAACTTCTATAACAAACCGGTCTTTTATTCTAACGCCTTCTATTGGGTAATAAGGGTGGTGGTTCGCCTGTAAACGGATTCCACCGGCTTATGCTTTTGGCTTCCATCCCAGAGGCATTGATAACGGCTCTGTCACCATAACGCTCACGCATTTTATCAATAGCTTGGCTCAAATTAATCAGCTTTTCATTGTCTTCAAATAAGTTTATTTGGTGGCCTCCTTCTACTAAATGACTAAACCTTACGCCTATCAAACGCACCAACAAACGCCTGTTGTATAGTTTATTATACAAATTCAACACAACAGGTATAATATTGTGGTCTAAACTACTATACGGAATGTGTTGCTGTTGGGTATAGGTTTGAAAATCTGAATAACGTATTTTAAAGGTAACACAAGCGGTTAATTTATTGGCCCGCCGTAATTGATAGGCTAAATTTTCGGCCATCGCAACAATGATTCCTTTGAGTTTTACCACATCGGTAGTGTCTTTGTCAAAAGTACGCTCGGTAGAAATCGATTTACGCTCGTGGTACTGAACTACGGGAGAGTTATCAATGCCATTTGCCTTTTTCCAAATACTCAATCCGTTTTTACCCAATACTTTGTGCATCATTTGCATGGGCATTTGCTGTACTGTTTTAATGCGTTTGATACCCAAGTCGCACAACGATTTATAGGTAACTTTGCCAACCATCGGAATCTTCCGTACAGACAACGGTGCTAAAAAAAATTTTTCGTTTCCTTTTAAGATACGTATTTGATTGTTTGGCTTTGCTTCTCCGGTAGCTACTTTAGATACTGTTTTGTTACTCGACAAACCAAAAGAAATGGGCAATCCGGTTTCTTTAATAATACGTTGGCGTAATTCGGTAGCCAACTTATGGCATCCGAAAAATTGGTCCATTCCGGTAAGGTCAATATAAAATTCGTCAATAGATGTTTTTTCATATAAGGGCACACTTTCTTTTATGACGTCTGTTACATTTTTAGAGAACTTGGTATAGATACCTGAATTTCCGCGTAAGACAATGGCTTCGGGACACAACTGTTTTGCCATACGCATAGGCATGGCTGAATGGATACCGAATTTGCGTGCTTCATAACTACAAGAGGCGACGACACCTCTATCGGAAGTTCCTCCTATCAGTACGGGTTTTCCATTCAACCGGCTGTCTAATAACCGTTCGCAGGATACAAAAAAAGTATCCAAATCCATGTGTACTATATTTCTGTCATTGTGTATCATACGGCTTCTTTAGCAGGTGAATCTGCATACCTTAGGTCTTCTATCATTGCCAGCCTGTACATAGCATTTACTTCAATAGTAATACAATTGAACTCTTCAACCACTTTTCCTGTAATCATATACACTCCTCTTCCCCGAAAGGGATATTTAGCGGCAACCGGCGGAAAATGTACGGTATCTATAAAATCGCCAT
>DRQI01000489.1 GCA_011330545.1 Flavobacteriia bacterium | reverse complement strand
ATTAAAAGTAGTGTTTCCGTAATGGCCTACCGAAACTACAATATAACCTTGTTGTACCATTTTTTCGATAAACCAAGTCATCGAAAACCGGTTGCCACCGGTACCATGGGATACTAACAATAAGGGAAATTTACCCTTGGCAACATTTGCATTTTGAATGGTTTTTACCGTTTTAAAAGGTGCTTTTCTACTTGTAACAGTGTCTTTTTCTGTTGGAATGTCATAAGTAGGATACCATATTTCTGTAACCAACGGGCGGTTTCGCGACAAGTCTGTATAAGTGACTGATTTTCGCCCGATTTTATAAGCGGCTTTTTTTTGAGTTGTACAAGAAAATAAAAAAGTAATGGAAATGACAAAAATTGAGTATTTTTTCATGAAGGATATTTCGTTTGGTAATAGACGGGCAAAAAAGGCCTTTGTTACACTTTTGTCGAGATATGGCAACGGTATTAGTCCCATAGTTGTGGCCTATCAATACCGAGGGTACGTAAATAACTCAATAATTGCCCCGTATGAACCGATTCGTGATAGGCAATCCTGTTTAGATAATCGCCTAATGTTTTACTTTGATTCACCTCTCTTCTCTCTATTCTTACACTTTCTAAATCGGCTTCGTTTAATGTATTAATCATCTGTAAAAATTTTTCTCTATAGATGGCTGCAATGTTTAATTCATTTTTTAAGTCAGTATATTCTAAATCGTTCCAAGGCGATTGATAGTTGCCTAAGTTTCCTCGGTTTTCTATTATTTTATGAAACAGATGTTCGCCTTCTAATACGTGGCGTATCATTTCGATACAAGTAAAAGCGTCTTTATCGGGTTTCCAATTCAGATATTCGGTTGGAATTCCGTTCCAAAGGTTGATACTTCGGCGGCGTATTTCTGAGAAATTTAGTAAAATGGTGTCAATAGCATTCATTTATCATGTTTTAAATTGTTCGTTCTTTTTAGCTCGTTAATAGTTTTTCTTTATCGGAATTTTTACAAAACTGTCGTTATACCATTTAATTTGTAGTGGAATCTCAGCATCTTTTATCGTCTCATCACTAACATCTTTGCCGGTACCATAGTTTATTTGGAGAAACGGACTTTTAATAACAGACACAGCA
This sequence comes from Flavobacteriia bacterium, assembly GCA_011330545.1. Classification (GTDB taxonomy): domain Bacteria; phylum Bacteroidota; class Bacteroidia; order Flavobacteriales; family Flavobacteriaceae; genus Aureibaculum. The sequence continues at coordinate 3,636 of DRQI01000489.1, read as the reverse complement.
AGTAACAACCTACTGCCTTTACTAATTTTTTTACTTGTTAAAAAAGTATTGCTAACCGGAATGCTTTCTTTTTTATTAGGTTTTAACAGTTGCCTCTTACTTTTATCTTTTGCATAACTGGCCCTGCCTAAATACGTGCTGAGATTAAAGAATTTATTATCGGGAGTTATTTCGTACAAAGCGATACTAATATCAACATCTTTTTTATTTATTTTTAAATTTAGCTGCCCGGTAAAAGAACCATTTATTTCAAATGCTGATTCAAATGGAGAAGAAATAAAAACCGTTCCGCCTTCTTTTGAAAAAAGGCTATCCAATCTTTTTGTTTCTAATATTTTGGGAGGTGTTTTTACTGCTTCCATGAGTTTTTCTAAATCAGACCTGTCTTTAAAATCGATTGTTTGATTGATAAAACCTTTCTTTTTAGATTTTTTAGTTGCCAAACTATAGTGTGCTGATGTTAATTTGTTGTCGAGGTAAAATGTTAATTCGCCATTATTTATTTCTTTTAAGGATGCTGCATGTTTCCATGTGTTAGTTCCCATTACCTGATAGTTAATTTTGTCTTTAATAAGGGTTGGTTTTTTACCGCCTTTTAAAACATAGTCAAACCATTGGTATACTAGGGCTCCAATATCTATGTTGGCTACTGAGTCTATTTTATAACCTTGAACTGTAGCAGTTGGACTGTCTTGTGCTCCGGGATGGTCGTAAGGGCCAATTAAAAGATAATGATTGGCCTTGGGATTGTATTTGTAATGTTGGTTAAAATAGTACAGTGCACCTCTTTGATCGCCATCAAAATAACCGGTAATACTTAAAATAGGAATATTTATGTTGGCAAACTCTTCTTTTTGTGGCGTCATATTTTGCCAAAAAGCATCGTAACTCGGGTGATTTAACCATTTTTGAAATGTTTTATTGGGCCTGCCATCTATACTGTCTAAAGACCTAAATGACAATCCGTTTTTATACCATTTTTCTGAAATGGCACTCCATTTTTTTGTATCGCTAAACGCTGCAAGGTCGGTAGTTTTATTATTTTCTACATAATGTATCCATTGGTACATATAATGTGTAAAAATGTTATTGTGCATTGGGAAATCGATACCGATGCCCACAGCCACTTGGGGTACAATCGTTTTTAAGGCAGGATGTAAATGTTTTACCGAAGCCCATTGCGAAAAGCCTAAGTAGCTTCCTCCATACATACCTACGTTACCATTGCTCCAAGGTTGTTCGCTTATCCATGTTATAATATCATACGCATCGTTGGCATCGTGTTCAAAGGGTTCTATATCTTGAGGGCTTAGCCTTTTTCCTCTAGTGTTTACAACAATTCCGGCATAACCGTTTTTAGCGGCTCTTTTAGCAATTCTTTTGTCAACATCGCCGGCATAAATATTAAAAACAAATATGGCGGGTAGTGGTTTGGTACTCTTTTTTGGCCTGATAAGTGTTGCAGATAATTTTGAATGGCCTCTTGTGGTTATCATGATGCTATCTTGAATTATAAAATTTGAATCTTGCTCTTCAAAATAGGGTTTTGTAAAAGGAATAATGGCTTTGTATGTTAGTAACGAAGCCTGTAGTCTGCACAGCCTTCGCGCTTCATTAACCGCAATCTTTTCTTTATCTTTTATTTTTAAAAGATAATTGGCAAACCGTTCTTCTAATTTTTTAAGATTGGTATCAAAAACTTGCGATACTTGGTCTTTTAGCCTTTCGTCTACTTTTGAATAAAGGCCTTCGAAGACCTCTTTATAATTTTCGGTAAAATTTGTATTTGTTTTCTCTGCCTTAATTTTCGTTTTAATATACGTTTCAAAATGGATGCCGATAATATTGGCAAAGTCGCCATAGCTTTTGTACTGAGCCCTTAAAGAATCTAATGAGTTCATAGCCTCTTGATATTGGTTGGCTACAATCTCAATTCTAAATTTATTATCAAAATAAGCTGCTAACGTATCGTTTTTGTATGTTGTGAGTAACTCTTTAGCGAGGGTTGAAATAATTTGCGACTGTTTTAAACTGTCTTTCTCATATTTAAAATGTAAGGTTTGGGAGTTGATAATGATTGTTGTAAAAAGCAGCGTAAAAAGGAGTATTTTTTTTTTCATTTGTATAATCGTTTTATTGTTGGCAAAAAGATGATGAACGGTATATTTATGATTCTTTTTGAGTTTGTAATTTATTTTATACTTAGATGATACCGAAAATTAAGATGACCTATATAGTAGTGCCAACAGAGAAATAAACCCTGAAGTTAATCGCACTGGAAACCGAGTCTTTATACCCATAATTTTAGATATATTAATCAGGTTTAATTACACCAGGCTTCTTAGTAATAAAGTTTTCTAAGGGCTTTTCTATTCAGAAGAAGTAATAAAAAAAGGCTTCTTTGATAATGCTTATGGTTTTATAAGAAAAACCCTTTTTTTATTTATATAATTATTTGAATTACGTTATAAGTAGTAAGCATGTAAAAAAAGTTACACTTTATTTAAAATTTAACATTTTTGTCTTTACGAATCTATAATTACTGATGGCGTAATTAAATGTGTTATTAGTTGATAATGTGTTTGTTATGCTGTTATTTGTACATAGATCACAACGCTGAAACGATATTTAGCACAACGATAGTTGCTTCTAACACAAACGCCTACGCAATGATAAAATCATTTGTAAACCGCCGGAACGAATAATAAGGAGGGCTTGATTTTCCTATTCTTAGAGCCATCTGAATTTTTTCGGGAGCCTTGACTTTTACCAACCCTTCAAATGCTTCGCGTAACGGTTTCATCTCGTCAAATTCTTGTAATACTTGGCTTAACGGGTGCAGGTAAAAACCTTTTTGCGTACAGGCCAATGTAAAACGAAAATAATCTTGCCCCGTTTGTATCCAATCTAAAAAGGTGTTGGTTTTGGTTTTAAAGAGTACAATGCCTTTTGAGGATAGTACTTTTTCTTTGTGTTTTTTTAAGAATAGTTCGTTATTTTTTTTGTCATGCCATGTTTGTTCGTCAAGGGTTTTTAGTTGCCGTTCGGCAAACCATTTGACCAAGCCCGTAGTTCCGCCGCCTGCTAAATTGATGCCGTCGCGGGTTTGTTCAATACGCTTGTCGTTTTGCCGAAACCATTTTCTTGATTCTTCATGTGTTCGGTATGTAAAGGTTTCTACTTCCATTCCTTTATAAAGAACGGGCAGTATCTGTGCCAACTTAGGGTTTTGGTTTACAAGTGTAATGTTAGCAAACGTATTGGCTGTTTTTTCTAAAAGGGTTTTGAATGCCTCATCGCTTATAGTGCCTTTGTATTGTAGGCGAGAAGTTTTTCTTTGGTAAATATAATCGCTAATAGCAGTAACTTTTGGGGTATTGGTTTCTGAAAAAGTAATGTGGGCAATGGGTTTGATACCAATATCTTTTGGTTGATAATCACCTTCTACAAAATACCGGAGGGTGGTGGTATACCCAGCACGTTGCATGCCTAATTGCATGCATTCTATAAAACAGCCACAACCAATATGAATTTGTCTTGCAGTAGGGTCAGTTGCTGTTAACAACCGCGATTTGTCAACAAAAAACAGCATTTCATTTTCAGAAAGTAACTGAAATTTCCACGCTTGTGTATTGT